>JBGPJS010000001.1:0-33822 GCA_041485505.1 Gemmatimonadota bacterium
CGCAACGAGCGCTCCACCAAGGCGACCCGGAGCGTACGCGGGCCGACATCGAGGGCGAGCGTGTGATTGGGCATTCCGATCAGCGGTCGCCGAAAACCGGCAACGTAGCGAGAAAATCGGATGGGGGTAGGGATGTCAAGCACTTCATCTCCGAGCTCTCTCACTATCCCGGTGACAGGCATGACCTGCGCCGCCTGCAGCGGCCGGATTCAGCGCGTCCTCGAGAAGGCGCCCGGGGTCACCATGGCGAACGTCAACCTGATGGTTCAGTCAGCGACCGTCGATTTCGACTCCGCCGTGATTTCTCCCGCCCAACTCGTCGAGTTGGTTCGGGGTACCGGTTATGGAGCCGAATTGCCGCATGCCGCACCCGAGGCCATGATCGAAGCCCAGGATGCGGCGCGCGCCGAAGAAGTCGGCCACCTCAAACGCAAGCTGGTGCTGAGTCTCGTCGCGGCCGCGCTGGCGATGGTTCTCTCGATGCCTCTCATGTCCCGGGAAGCGATGAGCGGCCCGGTCGAGCCGGTGATGCGCCTGTGGGTGCCGGTCTCCCGCGGTCTCAGCCGAGTGGTTCCATGGCTGTTCACTTTGCCTGGCGATGCCCTGCGCTACCTGCTGCTCGGGCTGACCGTCCCGGTTGTCGGGTGGGCGGGCCGGCATTTCTACACCCGCGCGTGGGCGGCGTTTCGGCATCATAGCGCCGACATGAATACCCTTATCGCCGTTGGGACCGGAGCCGCGTTCGGGTTCAGCGTTGCGATGACTCTGGGCGCATCATGGTTCGAGACCCACGGCCTGATGCCGCAGGTCTATTACGAGGCCGTCATCTGGATCATCGCCCTGATCCTGCTCGGAAACCTCCTCGAGGCCAGGGCCAAGGGCAAGACGTCGGAGGCCATCCGCCGCCTCATCGGTCTCCGCCCCAGCACGGCGCGGGTGATGCGCGGCGGAACGGAGCAGGAGATTCCGACCGAGCAGGTCCAGGTGGGAGACGAAGTGCTGGTCCGTCCGGGAGAGAAGATTCCTGTGGACGGGGTTCTCCTCGAAGGCTCCAGCACCGTCGACGAGTCCATGCTCACTGGAGAACCGCTCCCCGTCAGGAAAGTTTCGGGAGATCCGGTGACGGGTGCGACCCTGAATCGAGCGGGGGCCTTTCGCTACCGTGTCACCCGAGTGGGCCGCGAAACGGTTCTCTCGAGGATCATTCTTCTGGTCCAGCAGGCACAAGGGTCAAAGGCACCGATTCAGAAACTCGCCGACCGAGTTTCCTCGGTGTTCGTGCCGGTTGTCATCTCGATTGCCATCGCGACCTTCGTGATCTGGTTCGATCTTGGACCGGAACCCTCTTACCTCCGAGGACTCGCGTCGGCCGTCACCGTCTTGATCATCGCCTGCCCCTGTGCGATGGGGCTGGCGGTGCCCACTGCGGTGATGGTATCGACCGGTCGGGGCGCAGAAATCGGGGTATTGATCAAGGGCGGAGAGGCCCTGGAGCGGATCCATCACCTCGATACCGTAGTACTGGATAAGACCGGCACCATCACCGAGGGAAAACCGTCGGTGACAGACATCGTCCCGGCACCGGCCGGCGACGACGCCTTGGTCCAGGGGCCCGAGGAATTGCTCCGAATCGCCGCCAGTCTGGAACGCCTCAGCGAGCACCCGCTTGCGGAGTCGATCGTCAGCGCCGCGGAGTCGCGTGGGCTCACTCTCTCGAACCCGAAGGACTTCGAGGTCCGACCGGGTCGGGGTGTCACCGCCTTGGTCGAAGGACGTCGGGTCTCGTTGGGCAACGAATTGATGATGAAAGAGTCGGGCATCAGCTGGGGACCCTTGGAAGAGGCCGCGACCCGACTCTCGACTCAGGGGAGGACTCCGGTCTACCTCGCACTTGACGGGAGGATTGCGGGCCTCCTGGCCATCGCCGACCCGATCAAGCCGGGAAGTGCGGCGGCCGTCTCTACGCTGAAGGCTCAAGGCCTGGCGGTACTGATGCTGTCTGGAGACAGTCGGCTGACCGCCGAGAGCGTGGGGCGAGCGGTGGGCGTGGATCGGGTGATCGCCGAGGTGCTGCCGGAGCGGAAACTCGATGAGATCCGGCGGATTCAGGCGGATGGCCACGTGGTCGCAATGGTAGGCGATGGTCTGAACGACGCCCCTGCCCTGGCCCAGGCCGACGTAGGAATCGCGATGGGGACAGGCACCGATGTCGCGATGGAGGCCGGATCGGTGACCCTCATGAAGGGCGACCTGCGGGGCGTCCCCGACGCCATCGCCCTGGCTCGTCGCACCATGCGGGTCATCCGTCAGAATCTGTTCTGGGCCTTCATCTACAATATCGTGGGAATTCCAGTGGCGGCCGGTATCCTCTACCCCGCCTTCGGGCTGCTCCTTACGCCAGCCCTGGCCGCGGCTGCCATGGCTTTCAGTTCGGTGAGCGTGGTGACCAACAGCCTGCGGCTCCGGAATGCGTGACGACATGCCGAGGGTACCGTGCGGATGTGGCGCCCGAGCCCAGCACGGCGGGCACGCTGCCGCGGTCGACCCCGAGATCAAGACTTCCGTCCTCCACCGGCTCCGGCGTATCGAGGGTCAGGTGCGGGGACTGCAACGCATGGTCGAGGAAGAGCGATACTGCGCCGATGTGCTGACCCAGATGTCGTCAGTGCAGGAAGCCCTGCGTGGCGCGGCGAAATCGCTCATGCGCAATCATCTTAAGCACTGTGCCTCGAACGCGATCCGGTCGGGGGCGCCCGAAGAGGCCGAGGCGATGTACGATGAGCTGGTGGAATTGATGGGTCGGCTGGGGGGATAGGCGGTTCAGCGAACCGGACCCCCGAGCCCCCTGACCGAACTCCATTCCCGGCTCACCTCCCACCCGGCCAACGCCCTCCGCATGTCGGCCTCCACGGTCCGCACCGCCAGAAGCACCACCAACCCGCCGAGAACGGCGACCGCGGGCAGCACCAGCGCGGCACGACGGATTCCGAAATGGTCCGAGAGCATGCCCACCAGCGGGAAAGCGATGGCGTCGCCCGCCAAATGGATGAACAACAGGTACGCACCGACCACGGTGGCGCTGATCCGGGAGGGTACTACGTCGAAGATCACGGCGGCGATCGGCCCGCTGTAGAGGGTAAGGAAGAAAAAGGCCGCGCAGAAGACCGGGACAAATAGCGATACCTCCCGGATGGTGAGCAGCCAGAGCGCCAGGGGCCCGCCGATCAGGAATCCGGCCGAGGCGGTCATCACCCGTGCCCGCTCGGTGAATCGCTTGAGCCAATCCGCCACCAGTCCCCCCGCGAGAGTCCCGGTGGTTCCCGCAACCAGGCCCCACTTGCCGAGCAGGAGGGTCCCCTGCCCCACCGTGAGTCCCAATTCGCGAGAAAGGAACGTCGGCGCCCACCCGACCAACCCGTTCATGCCGAACGAAATGAGTGCGCCGCCCACGAAGACGTACTTGAGCGTCGGCGTCCGCAGGACCGTCTTGGCCGCGTGTAGCATGTCATCGAGGGCCCCACTCACCAGGTCGACCGTCCCGGGTGAGGGGTCCTCCCGTTTGGCCTGCTTCACCCATAGGCGAATGTTCAAAGCCAGACCGAGACCGACCGCCACGGCGAATGCTGCCGTATCGAGGGAAGAGGTTGCCCCGTAGCGCCGGTCCAGGGTGTAAGCCGCGCTCGCGCCCACACAGACGCCCAGGAGGAGAGGGATGCACTTCAGCACCAGTGAGGAAACCGTCAACTCCAGTTCGATGAGGTATTCCCGGACGGTCAGTTCGGGAGGCGGACGGGTTGGATCCTTGAGTCGCGCGGCCAGTGCAGCGCAAAGAAACCCCGGCGCCCCAACCACCATGAGGGCCACCCGCCAACCGTAGACCGATTCTAGTTGTCCGCCGAGACCGATACCCAGAACACCCCCGACCGCGATCCCGGCCGAGAGCACCCCCATGGCAAAGGCGCGGCCTTTGCCCGGGAAATAGTCCGCGACCAGCGAGGCGGCCGCGGCGCCGAACGCCGCTCCACCGATTCCCACCATGGCCCGGCAGACGAAGAGCTGCCAGAAACCCTGCACCAGGCCGCCGAGAAACGTGAACAAGCTCCAGACCGTGATGCCCCCCGCGATGACCGCACGCCGGGAGCGCAGGTCGCTCAGGACGCCGAAGGGCAGTGCGGCCACCGAAAAGAGCAGGACGTAGGCGGAGGCGATCCAGCCGAGATGGGTATCGGTGAGTCTGAGGTCGCGCTCGATCGGCGCGACCAGGGCGAAGATGACATTGCGATTGATGTAGCTGAGCAGATTGATGAGTGCGAGAAGCCCCAGGGCGTAGTACCCGTACCTCTGCGAGGCGCCCGCCGTCATTGGGCAGCGGCCTCCGCTTCTTCCGCGCGGCGATTCCGGGACTCAAGCGCGGACTGGTACTCCAGCACCAACCGTTGCATCATTGCTTCCCGCTTGCCATACAGCCGCTTGAGCGGGCGGGGCTGGTGGCGCGCCATGGCGTAGGCCGTGAGCAACGGAAGCGCTACCGAATTGTCCAGGTAGCAGACCACGGTCCCGGGCAGCATGGTGGGATCGATCTTCCCCCAACTCACCGCCTCGGCGGGCGTGGCCCCGGAAAGCCCGCCGGTGTCCGGCCGCGCGTCGGTGAGCTGGAGGAAATAATCATGACCCTTCTCATCGATGCCGAGCACTTCCTGGATCTGGGGCTCGGTCTGGAGCAGAAAGTTCTTTGGGCTTCCGCCTCCGATGATCAGAGCGCCGCTCTTGCCCCCGCTGCGCTTGGCTTCCAGCACGATCGCGGCCGTCTCGTTGACGTCCGTGCTCACGTCGAACCGAAGCTTGCTCCCGGCCAGCGCCTGCTCGGCCACGTTCATCCCGATCGAACTGTCTCCCGGCGAGCTGGTGTAGATCGGCACCTGAAGATCGTAGGCGGCCGAGAGAAGCGAGCGCCGACTCAACCCCAGCGCCTTTTCCCGTTCCCGCAGGTAGCCGCCGAGGCGATAGTGGTACTCGGCCGTGCTCATCGACTGCTGGAACTCCGGTCGAGCCGAGACGTCACGGACGAAAGCATCGGTGGAAAGGAGAACCGAGTAGTCGAAAAAGATGTCGTAGATTCGGACCACGCCTTTGTCACGGAGCTCCACATCATTGGCCGCCGCAGAACCCTGGTGGAGGGCCAGTCCGAGCGCAAAATGCGCATCGTGGTAGAGATTGGCGCCCGTCGAAATCAGCCAGTCGACAAATCCGGCCTCCATGAGAGGGATGAGACAACTCATCCCCAGACCGGCCGGGGTCATCGCCCCGGTGAGACTCATCCCGACCGTGACGCCGGGTTCCAGCATCCGCTGAGTGTACAGCAGACAGGCTTCCCGCAGGCGACCCGCATTGAACGCCAGGAACGTTTCG
Source organism: Gemmatimonadota bacterium (assembly GCA_041485505.1). Lineage (GTDB taxonomy): Bacteria > Gemmatimonadota > Gemmatimonadetes > Gemmatimonadales > GWC2-71-9 > JBDUEA01. The sequence goes on from JBGPJS010000001.1 coordinate 5,410, forward strand.
TCGATGAGATCGGCCGTGGTCTCGGTACCGGTGATCGGCCGAGGTTCAATTCGGCGGCCGCGCAGATACGAGGCGGAGGGTCGGGGCATGGGTAGGTGCGCCGGGTGAGAGGTCGCTGGGAGTGTGCGGTCCTGAATGGTGCGGTCAGAGATACCGTTCCCGAAGCACCCGCACGTGATGGCGCTCGTGACCGGCGATGATGTAGATCAGAGACCGCACCGTGAACTCGACCCCGTTAGCCAGACCCCGCCGGAGCAGGGCGGAGGAGTCGAGGCCGCCGAACATCAGGAGGTTGGCTCTACGCAAGTGCTCCAGCTCGGCGGCGAGATCGGCCAGCCCGCGCTGGTCGAAGCCGCCGTTGGCGACGTAGTCGTCCTGTTCGTAGCCCGGGAGTGGCGTAATGTCGGCCCGGGCAAATCGGAGGGCCCGGTACGCGAAGATCCGCTCGGTGTCTATCACGTGCCCGACCACGTCCTTGGTACTCCACTTACCGGGGGCGTAACGGTATCCGGCCCGGTCGCCGGTGATGGCACGCAGAAGCGCTCCGGTGTCGCGCACCTGGTCCTCGAGGATCCGGAGGACGTCTCCCGGTGGGACCAGGGAGACATAATTCCCGTAGTAGGGCGCGTACTCCGAGTCCTCGGGGCGCTCGATCAGTGGTGTAGACATCCGGCGTCCTTATTGGGCCCCCTGGCTGGTCCCGTTGGCACGAGCTTCGACAATGATGCGGGCCGCTTCCGCCGGATCGTCCGTCACGTGGAAGAGCAGGAGGTCGTCGTCGTTGATCTTGCCTTCCCCCAGCACCGTGGTCCGGAGCCAATTCACCAGAGGCCCCCAGTACGTGGTACCGAAGAGGACGACCGGGAAGTGTTTGACTTTTCCCGTCTGGATCAACGTCAGGGCTTCGAACAGCTCATCCATGGTTCCGTAGCCGCCAGGGAATACAATGAACGCCATGGAATACTTGGCGAACATCATCTTCCTCACGAAGAAGAAGCGGAAGTACATGCTCCGGCGGACGTACTGATTGGTGCCTTGCTCATGCGGGAGTTCGATATTACAGCCGATGGATAGCCCCCCACCTTCCACCGCACCCTTGTTGGCGGCTTCCATGATGCCGGGCCCGCCGCCGGTGATGATCGGAAAGTTGGCCTGGCCCAGCAGGCGCGCCGTCTCGACCGCGGCCAGGTATTGGGGGTCGGTCGGGAGAGTGCGCGCCGAGCCGAAAATGGCCACGGCATCGAAGACATCTCCCAGTTTCTCGAAGCCTTCGACGAATTCCCCCATGATGCGGAGGACCCGCCAAGGATCGGTCTTTCGGAGAGCGTCTGGACGTTCGGCAACAACGCTCTCGAGCAGGGCCTCATCGGCTGTGGGGCCTCTCGGGGCCCCGCTGTGACGCATCTCAGGCACGGGTCAGGCACTCCAATGCGGTTCGGTGGTCGTCCGGGACGTTGTAGAAAAAGGGCGAAAGCCGCACGTGCCCAGGCCTGGCGTCCGCGATGACCTTGGCGGCGGCGAGGCGCCGAACGTCCCTCTCGGGGTCCGCGCTTGGGAGCATCACGATCGCACTGCGCTCTTCGGGAGTCGGGGCCACCCTCGGCGAGATCCCCGCCTCGCGCGCGGTAGCGATGAGATCCTCGGCCAGCTCCCGAGTCACCCGGCGGATCGCCTCGACCCCAAGCTCCTCCAGGATCTCGAGTCCGCCGAGCTGTGAGTAAACCGCGGCGATCGACGGAGTCCCACCCTCGAATCGACGGGCGTCCGTCCGCCGCATGAGCACCTGCGGATCGAACCGGAACGGCTCGGCGTGCGAGAACCAGCCTGTCACCGAGGGGCAGAGGGCCCGGGTCCGTTCTGGGTTGGCATAGAGGAAAGCGATCCCGCTCCCTCCCATCAACCACTTAAGCCCACCCCCGCAATAGAAGTCCACGCCGAGCTGCCGTACGTCCACCGGAATCTGGCCCGCAGCTTGATAGCCGTCCACCAGAAGCAAGGCCCCCGCACGGCGGCAAATCGCTGCCACGGCGGCCACGTCCTGAATGGCACCGCTGGTGAAGAAGACGTGGCTGGTCGCGAGGATCGCGGTGCGGCCATCCACCGCCTGGGAGAGCAGCTCCAAAGGAACTCGAGTCGCATCCGGGCTCGGAACCACCTCGACTTCGATGCCCTCCCCGGCCTTGGCCATCCACTGATACGGGACGGTCGGGAAGTCGAGACTGGTAGTGACTACTTTGCGGCGGCGCCCGTAGTCGAGAGACTCGGCCACGGCGCCCAGGGCGGCGGAGACCGACGGATGGAGGGAGATCTCCGCGCTGGGCGTTTCGGCGCCGATCAGGCGGCCGTACCGCTCGCGCAATTCCTCCAAGGCCACTAACCAGATGTCGTACCAGGCCGAGGCCCCGCAATTTTCCCACTGGTCGAGGTATTCGTTGACTCTCCGCCTGGCCCGGCAGGATAGCGCCCCCAGCGAGCAGCTGTTCAGATAGATTGAGTGCCGAAAGACCGGAAACTCTTCCCGGTATTTCACAAGCGGATGGGCGGCGGCGATCGCGACGGACATGGGAGTACCAATATAGTAGGGGCGGGGCATCAGTCCGCCCGATGAGGCCGCTCGCCAAGATCCCGATCCGGTCGCGCTTCGTGGTACATTACTGCAATGCCGGGTACATCTTCCTGGATCTCCCTGACTCTGCGGCTCGCAGGGTCCGCTATCCTGCGGCCTCGGCTCGCCATTGATCTGCTCCGGGTTGTCTGGGCCTTCCGTCGCCGCAACTGGTGGAAGCTGGCTCCGTTCCTCCCCTTGCCGGACCAATTCTATCTGCGTTGGCGGATGTACACCGCCTACGCTGACGAGGAAGCAGTGCCTCCCGTGGATGATATCATCCGGTTCGCCCGTTGGCGCCGGGAGACCATGCGTCTGTGACCCCACACGTGGTCATCGTCGGGGGCGGGTTCGCCGGACTGTACGCGGCCAAGGGACTCGAGGACGCCGACGTCCGAATAACTGTGGTGGATCGGAAAAACCATCATCTCTTCCAGCCCATGCTTTACCAAGTCGCTACCGCCGCTCTCTCCCCGAGCGACATCGCTTCGCCGATCCGGTCCATCCTCCGGAATCAGCGGAACGCGGAAGTGCTCCTCGGAGAGGTGGTCGGAGTAGAAGCGGACAACCAAGAAATCAGCCTTGATGACGGCAGTAGTATTCATTACGACTACTTGATGATCGCAACAGGCGCTCGGCATTCCTACTTCGGTCGCGACCAATGGGAAATCCTCGCCCCGGGTCTCAAGAGCCTGGAAGACGCCGAGGAAATCCGAAAACGCATCCTCCTGTCGTTTGAGGCCGCCGAGCGGGAGAAGGATCCGATCAAGCGCCACGCGCATCTTACCTTTGTTGTCGTCGGTGGTGGGCCCACCGGTGTTGAGGTGGCCGGAGCACTGGCCGAGATCAGACGCTACGCACTCCGCCGTGATTTTCGGCATATCGATCCCCGAGAAGCTACCGTCATGCTGCTCGAGGGGGGACCTCGCATCCTCCCGAGTTACCCGCCCCGCCTCAGTCTCCGCGCCAAGCTTGAGCTGCGCCGACTTGGCGTCGAGGTGAGAGAGCAGACGATGGTAACCGACATAAGACCTCACTCGGTCGTTGCGGCGGGATGGACCATCCCAACACGGACCATCGTCTGGGCCGCCGGAAATGTGGCCAGCCCCCTTACCCGAACGCTCGGCGTACCGCTCGACAACCAGGGCAGGGTGGTTGTGGAACCGGACTGCACCATTCCGGGCCACCCCCAGGTCTTCGTGCTGGGCGATGCGGCCGCGTTCACCCACCAGACCGGGGGAACCCTCCCCGGCGTGTGTCCCGTCGCAATTCAGATGGGGAAGTATGCCGCCGGGGTCATCGCTGGGGACCTCCTGGGCAGGCCACGCTCGCCATTCCGCTATTGGAACAAGGGTCAGCTCGCGGTCATTGGTCGAGGCCACGCGGTGGCCGATACCGGCCGCCTGCATTTCGGAGGGTTTTTCGCCTGGCTGGCCTGGATCTTCGTCCACATCTTCTTTCTGATCGGATTCCGGAACCGGGTGATCGTCCTCTTCGAGTGGGCCTGGGCATACCTGACTTATCAACGCGGAGCGCGACTCATCACCGGAACCTTCCACCCTGCGGACGTCCCTTCTGCCGGACCGACCGGCTGATGCTGGACCCCGTCACCCTGAAATCCTTCGCCCGATCGCTTGGCTTTGTGGCCTGTGGCGTGACCAACCTCTCACCTCCGCCACATTCGGAGGCGCTCGACCACTGGCTTCGGATGGGGTACGCCGGATCGATGCGCTACCTCCATCGCCAGGCCAAGAACCGAAAGAACCCGAGCCAGATTTTGGCTCGCGCGGTCAGGGCCGTAGTTACGTTGGATAACTACTACTATTCAAGCGGTGCGGCGACAACAGACCAAAAGAGAGGCACCAGAGCTCGGATCGCGCGATACGCGCTGGGTCGCGACTATCACCTCGCCACCGGAAGAAGATTGAATGAATTGGCGGAATTCCTGCGCCAGAATGGCGCGAAGATCGCGAAGGCCTTTGTGGATGCGGGTCCCGTTCCCGAACGCGAGCTGGCGCAGCGCGCAGGGTTGGGTTGGATCGGCAAGAATACGATGCTCATCCATCCAGGTTTGGGCTCGTTCTTCTTCATCGGGGCCGTTCTCACCGACCTCCCGATTGGGGTCGACCTACCGTTCGAAGCCGACCGATGCGGGTCCTGTACCCGTTGTCTTGACGCCTGTCCCACAGCGGCATTCGTCGCCGAACGCGTTCTCGATGCCACCCGGTGCATTTCCTATCTCACCATCGAGCACCGCGGACCCATTCCAGAACAGTTCACCGGTCGGCTGGAAGGGTGGGGCTTCGGTTGCGACATCTGCAACGAGGTCTGCCCCTGGAATGAGAGGTTCGCCCAGGATTCCACCATCGCGGAGTTTCGTCCCCGCGGGGATCTGAGCGCCGCAGGTCCCGGCTTCTTCGACGAGCTGACAGAGGAGGAGTTCCGCGAGCGGTTTGGAGACACTCCGCTGGAGCGGGCGGGGTTGGAGGGAATGCGGCGCAACTGGAAGGCGGCGTTGTGATCCGGTCTCTCTACAGCATCGCGGTTTTCGTCAACGATATTGAGCGCGCCAAGATCTTTTATCGGGAGCATCTCGGCTTGGCCATGACCAAGGAGGGATCCTTCGGCGCCGAGTTCCTCGAAGGTGACACTCATCTTGGGGTGCACCCAGCCACCCATGCCGAGGCCAAGGCGCTGGTCGGCCGGCATACCGGGATCACGTTCGAGGTGACCGATCTGCTGCAATTCTGCGAACGCCTGCACGAGTGCGGAATCCACTTCCTCAATGAACCGACTCAACAGTCGTGGGGGATCATGGCCATGGTGGCCGACCCCGACGGCAACGTGATCGCACTGTGGGAGGATAAGCCGGAGACCAGTGAACGGTAGGCCGGAGGCCGCATCCGCCAGCGCTTCGCAGGTGCCGTAGTCCTCGCCGGTCAGCAGGGAGCGCCAGGCAACCCGACGATGCCCTCGACACCGCGCCCGACAGTTGGCCGCGAGGGGGGGGCCGCTCATCTGCCAAGGAATTCACCGATCGGGGCCAGCGTCTCGGTATGATCGCAGAGGATCTTGAGGGCGGCCATCATCGGGACTGCCAGGATCGCCCCGGGGATCCCCCAAAGCCACCACCAGAACGTCAGGCTGATGAACACGGCCACCGGATTGAGCAGGAGCCGCCGGCCCAGAATCATTGGAGTGAGAAAGCTTCCTTCGACCACCGCGAGTACGAAATACGCCGCCGGTACCAGCAACGCCGTCCCCAGATCGTCGAAAGTCAGGAACGAGGCCAGCGTCAGGGCGGCGATCCCCACCATGGCACCAAGATACGGAACGAAGCCGAGGAGGCCCGCCATGACCCCCCAGAGGAGAGGGTTGGGCATTCCAAAAGCCCAGGTGACCAGCCCGACGGCCGAACCAAGTGCGGCGTAGATCAGGGTTACGGTGGAGAGATAGGCCGAGATCTGGTCTTCCGCCTCACGTACGACCTTTACCGCCGTCTCCCGGTCCTCGGCGCGTGGGAGTACCCTGACCAACTTGCGAAGGAAGAGGTCGCCCGAGGCGAGCAGGAAGTAGAGAAGGATCATGACGATCGTGGCCCCGGCCAGGAAGTCCTGGGTGCCGCCGAACAATGCGTCGCTCAGTGTCGGCCCCTTGATCTGCACCTCGGGAGTCTTCTGTCCGGCGACATCCGTGATCTTCTCCATTTGCTCGGCGGTCTGGGTCATCGCCTCCACGGGCTTGCGTAGTTTGCGGACCTTGGATTCGATCTTCTTCAGGCTCTGCGGCGCCTTGGCGAGCCATTCGCTGGCCGGTTCCGACAGTTGGTAGACGGCAAACCCGGCTCCGCCGAGGAGAATCGCCAGCACGACGGCGGCCCCCGCCGCATCCGGAAGCCGCAGACGACGGAGCCACCGCACGGTCGGCCTGAGCAGAAAGTTCAGGAGTGCGGCCATCACCACCGGAACCACGAAGACCCTGGCGGCGTGCAGCGTGTACAGGAGGGCCAGAATGAAAAGGCCGTTGGAACCCAGCGACCGGATGTCGCCGGAGCGGCGGAACAGGGTGCGGAGCTTCGTTAGGTCCGGCGCTGGCTGATCCGGCTGGGGGGGAACCAGGTCCTGGGTCATGGCACTCTCCAGAGCGTGACACGTCCGATCGGTTATGATAGCACTAAATTTCCTCCGTGCGTCAGTCCTCCTGCGCCCCGGCGTCCCAGGCAATGATCCAGCGGTTGTATGTCACTCTCGTCTCGGTCTGGACCTGGCTGGTTTTGGTCACCTGCCTGATCGTCTGGTGTCCCCTCCTCTTCCTCCTCCGGGTGGCCTCGGTATTGTTCGACCCGGGGTTATACTGGACCGGCCTCTGGTTCCGGAAGCTCGCGGTGGTGACGGCGGCGCTGAACCCGCTTTGGCGGTTTCGGTGCACCGGGATCGCGGTCGCCAATCCCCGCCGCCCCTTCGTTGTCGTTTCCAATCACGAGTCCTTTGCCGACATCCTCCTGATCAGTCATCTGCCGTGGGAAATGAAGTGGATGTCCAAGGTAGAACTCTTTCGCATCCCGATTCTGGGCTGGAACATGTGGCTCGCGGGGGATGTTCCCGTACACCGGGGCAAGGGGCGAAGCGCGGTCCAGGCCATGCGGCGGTGCAAGGAAGTGCTCCGGAAGCGGGTCTCGGTCATCATTTTTCCGGAGGGGACCCGGTCTCCCACGGACGAGATGCTGCCCTTCAAGGACGGTGCCTTCCGATTGGCCATCGAGTCCGGTGTACCGATTCTCCCACTCGTCGTCGCGGGCACCGCGAGCGCCATCCGGAAGCATGACTGGCGGGTGGGTCGCACTGACGCGGTGGTCCGGGTCCTTCCTCCGGTCGAAACTGAGGGCCTCACCGTCAAGGACACTCATGCCTTGCGGGATCGGGTCCGCGAAATGATCCGTGCGGCGCGTGATGAGATCCGCGCCGGAGAAACCACCTAGCACTCCGTCCTGAGTCCTCAGTCCTGTCTCGCCAACCCCGCCGGCGCCCGCACCGAGCCTACCAAACCTGCTAGGGCAAAGAGAGTGACCACGTACGGAAACATCAGGAACAGCTGATAGGGCAACTGCAGGCCCAGTGCCTGGAAAAGAAACTGCAGGGCCATCGCTCCGCCGAACAGCAGCCCGGCCAGAGCCACCCGGACCGGGTGCCAACCTCCCAGCACGACGATCGCGATCGCAATGAATCCCCGGCCGGCCGTCATTTGTTCCGCAAAGGTGCCCACTTGCGCGAGAACGAGACTCGCACCGGCCAGTCCGGCGAAGCCTCCACCCAGAATCACCGCCACCGCCCGGATCGGCCCAACTCGGACGCCGGCTGCCGCTGCGGCTTCCCGCCATTCTCCCGCTGCACGAAGGGCCAGGCCCCAGCGGGTCCGAAAGAGAGCCCACCAGACCACCGGGACCGCGAGTACCGCGACATAGGTGAGGAGTGACTGGTTGAATAGTGCCGGGCCCAGCACCGGGATCCGGTGGAGCAGGGGGATCTCCACTGGGTCAAGCGTCGGAAGCGACAGACCAGCACCTGCAGTGCCGTAGTACTGCCGGTAGCTCACGCCAGTCAGGCCAGTCGCGAGAAGAGTCATCGCGGTCCCCGCGATGATCTGGTCGGCACCTACCCCCACGACGATGGCCGCGAAGAGGGCCGCGAGCGCCATTCCCGCCAGTATCGCCAGAAGAACCCCCACCCATGGCCCAGATCTGGTCGCACCGATCGCGGACGCGAGGGCACCGGCCAGCATCGCACCTTCGATGCCGAGATTGATCACGCCGGATCGCTCCGCGATCGTCTCGCCGGTGGCCGCCAGGACCAGCGGGGTGGCAACCCGGATACTGGCTTCGAGGAACGCGGTGAGAAGCGGTGGGGCTTCGCTCACTCGCTCTCCTCCGCGTTCACCCGCGCCGCAATTCGCCGCCTCGCTACCTCGACCACGAGGACGGAGACGATGATGGCCGCCTCGACCACGTTCACGACGACCGTCGGCACGCTGGCCTCCCGCTGCATAGCGGCGGCCCCGGCCTCCAGCGCTCCGAAGAGTATGCCCGTCGCGACGATCGCGAGCGGATTGAGCCGGGCCAGGAGTGCCACGGCGATCGCGGTAAATCCGTAGCCCGGCGAGAGGTTTTGAAACAGAGCATAGGAAACACCCGTGATCTCCATTCCCCCCGCCAGACCGGCGAAGCCACCCGAGCAGAGCAGGGCCAGTGCCGAGGTTTTCCGAACGTCGATTCGGCCGCTGATCTCGGCGGCCCGGGGACCGATCCCGGTCACCAGCAGATGGAACCCTCCGATTGAGCGGCTGAAGAAGACGTGAAGCCCCACTGCAAGGAGCAGGGCGACCAGAAAGCCCAGGTGAAGCCGGGTACCGGGAAAGACCGCAAGGCGCGCCGAGGTGGCGATGAGGTCACTCTGGGGATAGGTCCTCCGGGCTTCCTGAAGGGGACCGGTCACCATGAGGCTCACGAGTGCACTGGCTATGAAGTTGAGCAGCAGGGTGCTGATCACTTCCAGGACACCGAAGCGAAGCTTCAGTATCACGGGAACGACCACCCAGGCTCCTCCGGCGACAACCGCAACCAGCCAGACACTGCCGATCGCGAAAGGAGCCGGCCAGCCTGCGACATGCAATCCCAGCCAGGTCGCCGCGATTGCGCCAGCATAGAACTGCCCCTCGGCCCCGATGTTCAGAGCGCCGGCACGGAACGCGGTGGCAATGCCAAGACCGATGATGATGAGGGGGACGGAGCGAAGCAGCGTGGCTGAGCTGATCACATACCAGGATCCGAAGGCACCTCGGCCCATAGCCGCAAGCGCCGCAGGGGCATCAAACCCTGCCAGCCACAAACCCAGTCCGAGAAGGCCTACTCCAGCTGCGACAGTGGTCCCCGCCAGACCAGCGAACTCGATCAGTCGGCGGGCTCGGGGTCGTCCACTCACCGGGTTCCGCCCAGCATCAGGGCCCCGAGCGCGGCGCGGTCGGCCGTATTGGGCGCTGGGGTCAACCCGCCATCCGCCATCGCGAACCGCCGGTCACCCAGCGCCAGGACTTCGTCCAGATCGCTGGAGTAGACCAGGACTGCGGCTCCGGTGCTCGCGCTCATCCGCAAGAACTCGTGGACCCGGGCGGTAGACCTGAGATCAAGGCCCCGCGTCGGTTGCTCCGCCACAATGACGCGGGGTTGCAGCTCAAGTGCCCTGGCAATGATGAGCTTCTGCTGGTTTCCGCCGCTCAGCTGGGACACTGGCGCCTCCGGCCCCAGGGCGCGGATGTCGAATCGGGAAATCAGCTCGGCGGTCCTCTCCTCCGCCTGAGCCCAATGGATCCAGGGCGGAGTGACCCACGCCGCCTCCCTCCCCACCCCGAGGACGACATTGGCCGTCAGCGAGAGTGAAGGGATCAGTCCTTCAGTAGTGCGATCCTCGGGAATGAAGGCCACCGGGCCGGCTACTTCCAGGATCCCTCCCTGGATCGGAAGCAAGCCGGCGACGGCGCGGAGCAATTCCCGTTGACCGTTTCCCTGAACGGCGGCCACTGAGACGATCTCGCCGGCGTGGATTTCGAGCGTCGCACTGCGCACAGCGAGGCCGGTCCCGGGCTGGCGCGCGACGTCGATCCCAGAGCAACGGACCAAGACCGCGCCCGGGCTCCTCGGCCCGCTGGCCTGGCGCGACCACCCGCTGCGGTCGGGACCTATCATTTGCGCGGCGAGGAAACTGGCGTCCAGCCCAGCTGCCGGACCACTGTAGATCGTCGCCCCCCGCCGGAGCACCGTTACCGAGTCCGCGACCCGAAGTGCTTCCTCGAGTTTGTGGGTGATGAACACCACTGCCCCGCCGGAGCTGGTGAAACGGCGGACCACATCGAAGAGTTCTGTGGTTTCCGCGGGTGAGAGTACCGCAGTGGGTTCATCCAACAGAAGGATTCGGGCGTCACCAGCGAGCGCCTTAAGGATTTCCACCCGCTGCTTTTCTGCCACGCTTAGATCGCCGGTCACCTGGTTGGGGTCGACTCTCAGGTTGGTCTTTTCCATCAGGGCACGAGCCTGAGCGACCAGGTTGGCGTGAGTAGGCTTCCACCCCGCCGCGAGCGCAATATTCTCAGCGACGGTAAACGCCGGGACCGACGTAAAGTGCTGATGCACCATTCCGATCCCAAGTCCACGGGCTATCCGCGGCGATCGAATGGTGCGGGGAACTCCCTCGACCAGGGTGGATCCCGAGTCCGCCGCTAGGAGCCCATAAGCGATGTGCATCAGCGTAGACTTGCCCGCGCCGTTTTCGCCCAGGAGGGCATGGCACTGGCCTGATTTCAGGGCGAACTCGGCTCCGCGCAGGGCGTGGACGGCGCCGAAGCGCTTCTCAATCGCTTGGAGTTCAAGTGCTGGGGGCATGGGCCGGATGGCGAGAACCCCGGAGGGCGCTGCCGCTAAAGTCCCGTCGGGTGGTGGTGGAACTCCCAGGGTAGGCCGAAGCGGTTCGACAGGTGGGCGGCCAGAGCCTGGACACCCAGACTTTCCGTGGCATAGTGGCCGGCATAAATCAAATTGATTCCCCACTCCATCGCATCGAAGTGAGTATGGTGGGCCCCTTCACCTGTGATGAAGGTGTCGAGTCCCGCTTCCCGTGCCGAGGCAAGCATATCTCCCGCGGCGCCCGCGATGATGCCGATTCGAGAGACGGTCTCGGGACCGCCGGGAATCAGGTGCACCGATCCGGGAGCAACGGCCAACTGCGTTCCCAATGCCTCGACCAGTGATGCGCGAGTTCCCAAATTCGCTGGCGCCCGGCCATGAACCCCAATCGGTATCCCCTTGTAGGTGCCGAACCAGCCGTCGACAGCCAGGCCGAGACGTCGAGCCAAAGCAATGTTGTTCCCGACCTCCGGGTGAACGTCGAGGGGGATGTGGGCGGCATAGAGTGCGACGTCGCCCTCGAACAGGGCACCGAGCCGGCGGAAGCGCCGACCAGTCACCGGCAGGTTTCCATCCCAGAAGAGCCCGTGATGCACAATGAGTAGGGGCGCAGCATGCGGTGCCCATCCTCCCCCAACATCCCCCGCCCGCGCCTCGATGCTGTGTCGCGCCTTGGCCACTGCGCCGTCGATCGTCGCTTGGGATGCGTCCACGGCCGCGATCAGATAACCGATGAGGCCCCGATTTTCCATCTGAAGGCCGTTGACGGCGCCTGGTTCATCCGGGATTTCCGGGAGCCGCAGGTACTGGTCGAGGTACCCACGGATTTCCTGCAAGGGGATCTCACTGCTCATGGCCGGTCTGCGGCAGCAATGGAGTCTGCGGCGGCCTTGATCAGCGCCGAGAGGGTCGGAGAAACCCGGGATTGCAGCGCGGGGTTGGTCTCGAACCGCACCACACCACTTTTCAAGCCGAAGGATTCCGCCCTCGGAGAGAAGCCGCCGGCTTGCACCTCTCGCGCGACGCTGAGGATGGCCCGAGGCAGATCGATCACCGCCGACCCGAGAACTCGATCCGGGGCGAGTGCCGTTTGGTTGGAATTGGCTCCGAAAATAAATGCGTCGGGTGATTCCTTGACCGCCTGAAACAGCCCAAGGGCAGCGGCGTCGGCGTTGTGATGGAACATGTCTGCGCCGACCCTCATGAGTGCCAACGCCGCCTCGCGACCGGCCGCTACATCATCGAAGCTGTTCAGATAGCTCGACCGCATCACCACCCGGGGGTTCACCGTCTTTGCGCCTGCCGCCCAAGCCGCTTCCGCCTCCTTGATGGGTGGCAGCTCAATGCCGCCGACGAAGCCGAGGGTTCCAGTCTTGGTCAAACCGCCGGCCATCATTCCCGCCAGGTAACTGGCTTCCTTAAGCCTGAAGATCAGGGGTGAGACGTTCCCCATCACCCGCTCGCCACTCGTGACTATGAAAACAGTCGAGGGGTAATCGACCGAAACCCGCTCAGCCGGGGCTTGAAATTCGAAACCGTGGCCGAACACGAGATCATAGCCCTGAGCCGCATATGATCTGAGGGCCTCCTCCTGCTCGGCAGGGGTGTGGGCTTCCACATGGCTGATCTCGGCCTTGAGGGAATCCCGCACCTGCATGAGGCCGGCATAGGCACCAGAGTTCCAAGCCGCGTCGGCGATGGAGCCGGGGGCGATGAGTGCCACTCTGAACCGCCCTCTCTTACCAGATCCTTCGCATGCCATTAACAACAGTGATAAGACACTGACAACACAGTAACACGCCACTAGCCTAGTTACACTTGAGGAGCATCTTGAGCCCATTCGAGACCTTCGGGTTGGCCAGGACGACAAGCCACTTATTTCCACAGACTTGAGCGACTTTTCAACGATTGTGGGAAGTCTAGATGCTCTCGGCGATCGTTGGGCTCACTGCGAGCCGGAGCCGGTCCTCTCCACCGGGGGCAGCACCGGCCTGCCCCATGGTCACCGTGCCGTTTATTTGTCCACCTTCGGCAATGTGAATGCGGGTCGTCACGATATCGCCATGCACCACAGCGCTGGATTGAATCTCTACCCGTTCCTCCACCCGAATTGTCCCCTGGACGTCGCCGCCGATGATGGCCTCACGAGTGTACAGATCACCTTCGATCATCCCGCCTTGCGCCAGCAGAATTTGCCCCGCGGCGCGGACCGACCCCCGAATCCGACCCTCGACCTTGATCGTTCCAGCAGTCTCGACATCTCCCACGATCGTCGTCCCGGCCGCGATGATCGAGAGGGTGGCGGTCTCGCTCTTGCGAGCGCTCGCCTCAGGCGCTACCGAGGGCGAGGAGCTGAAGATTCCCATCAGGTACCCTCCTTGACGAGTTGCATTGGATCCAGACTCTGTCCGTCGCGCCGAATCTCGAAGTGCAGGTGCGGCGCGCTGGAGTGGCCGCTGTTGCCCGAAACCCCTATGACCTGACCAGCCCCGACCGATGCATTCGGCTCGACCGCGATTCGCGAGAGATGCCCGTACATCGTCTGGTATCCTTCCGGGTGCTGTAGCAGGACGAACGACCCATACTCCGGGTCCATCCCTGACTGGAGGACGTTGCCGCCACCGGAGGCTCGGACCAGCGTGCCCGACGGAACAGCAATGTCGATGCCGGGATGTGCTTCGTCCCGCGTACCGGTTCCCACCTGACCCCGGGTGAGGTAGCCTGGTTCGTCCAGCGGCCAGTGATGTGGTAGGGAGGGCCCGTCCTCGTATTTCGGCGACGCTCCGGGAGCCCGGGCATGGAGCGCCGGTGCGACGGGAAGAGTGGCGCCCAAGGCGAGAGGATCGGGTACCAGGTCGGCGCCGAGCATTTGGCGCACCTGGGAGTATCGGGATTCCGCGCTATCCAGCGCTGCCACAAGGTCACGGATGCGCGCATTATCCGCTTCGAGCTGGGCCACCTCTCGGGTGAGACCGGGCACCCGCGCGACGGTCCTCAGGAGTGGAAGATAAAGCGCCGCTCCTAGGATGATCGCTGCCCCTACCAGGAGGGCCACCACCGTGGCCGCCCGGAATGCCCAGACGGGGATGCGATAGCGTCGCGATTGCAGCTCCCCGTCACGATGGATCATGACGGTGAAGGCGGGGCGGTCCGGACTCATCCTTCGAACGGCTCGCCCAGAATTAGTTCAAGGAGCCGCGCCAAGTCGTCGTTGGAGTAGTAGTGGACGGTGAGGAATCCACGACCCCGCCGACGTGGCGTCACCTTTACATCCGTCCCGAGTTTCTTCCTGAGAGTCTCCTCCACGCGCCGGTGCACTGGCGAGACGGTCTTGGCAGCAGTCGCTCGTCGGGCGCCGGGGGCGGGACGATTGCCTCGAATGCGGGTCTCGATCTGGCGCACCGACCAGCCCGCGGCGACCGCTTCGTGCGCGAGGGTGATCATCACGCGGTTGTCGATCAGCGCCAGCAGAGCGCGGGCATGGCCTTCCGACAAGCGACGATCATCCACCATCATGCGAACCTCGTCAGGAAGCCGCAGCAGCCGTAGCGCGTTGGCGACCGTCGATCGGTCCTTTCCGACCAGCCGGGCCACGTCCGCCTGGGAGGCTTGAAACTCACTCATCAGCCGCTGGTAGCTGACGGCGGCCTCGATGGGGGAAAGATCATCCCGCTGCAGGTTTTCGACGAGGGCGGAAGTGAGGAGGGTCCGATCGTCAGCATCCCTGACCACCGCCGGAATCTTGGGCCACCCCAGGCGCTGGACCGCCCGCCAGCGGCGCTCGCCGGCGATCAACTCGTAGCCTCCTTGGCAGGGGCGGACCACGACCGGCTGAAGAAGGCCAGACGATTCGATAGACGCCGCGAGCTCGCTCAATGCGGTCTCATCGAAGTGGACCCTCGGCTGGAACGGGTTCGGGCGAATGGAGCCGACTGGAAGCTCCTGGAGCGCCCCGGAACGCTCCGCTTGCTCTCGTGAGATGGGCCCCAGCAGTGCCTCGAGGCCGCGTCCCAGACGCTTAGTCTCGCTCATGCGTGAGCCTCGGGCGCGGTGGGCACGGCCTCCGCGACCGAGAGGGCTTCGGTCCGCCGCACCAACTCCTGCGCCACCGCCAGATAGCTTTTGGCGCCCACCGACTGTACGTCGTACAATAGTATCGGCTTGCCGAAGCTTGGCGCCTCGGCCAGCCGGATGTTTCGCGGAATCACAACGGGAAACATCTTGGGGCCGAAATATTCTTTCGCGTCCGCAGCCACTTGGCGGCACAGATTGACGCGGGAATCGTACATGGTGAGCAACACACCATCAATCGCCAGCGGAGCATTGAAGTTCTGCTGTACCAACTTGATCGTGTTCAACAGCTGGGAAATTCCCTCGAGCGCGTAGTATTCACACTGAATCGGGATGAGTACGCCGTCGGCGGCGGTGAGAACATTCAGGGTGATGAGGCCGAGCGAGGGAGGACAGTCGATGAGGATGTATTCGTACGAGCCCTGCACCCCTTCGATGGCGCGCCGCATGGCACTCTCTCGCCCAGAGCGATTGACCAGCTCCAACTCGGCACCGACCAGGTCCTGCGTCGCTGGGACGATATCGAGATAGGGGAGGCTCGGGTCGCCCAGAATGACGTCGCTCATCCGTCGACCGTCAATGAGAGCATCATAAAGCGAGAAGCGCACCTTCTCGCGAGCGACGCCGACCCCGCTGGTGGCATTTCCTTGGGGGTCCGCATCGATGAGCAGGGTTTTCTTTTCGGCGATAGCGAGAGAGGCGGCGAGATTTACGGCCGTCGTGGTCTTACCGACGCCACCCTTCTGATTCGCGATTGCGATAACCCGAGGCATTTACTTGCTAACCATTTACATGGTAAGTACTTAGACTACATTTTGACAGCAGGTATCCGTTCAGGACATTCGGCAACCCCAATATATATCGTTCGGATACGCCCGCAAATGACCGGAGGGATTAGTGATGTTTCACGTGAAACAGAACTGCGGGGATGAGAGAAGGGACCAAGGGATCGCCATGACAGGGCCGTAAAACAACCGAGAACGGTCCTTGACCTTGGTTATGTGCGATCGCGAAAGTTCTTAGGACGTGAACGCTGGTTCCAATCGTTTCACGTGAAACAGGCGCTAACACAGCCTCTGTCGCGCCGCCTCGAATAAGAGTGCTTGGAGATCGCTAGGTGAGACGCCCGGAATCCGGCCGGCTTGGCCAATCGTCGCCGGTCGCAGTCGAGTCAGCTTTTCTCGAGCCTCGAAGGAAATGCTCTGGATTGAGCCGTATACCAAATCGGCCGGCAACGAGAACTGTTCCATGCCAGCAAGTCGTTCTGCCGAAGCGCGTTCTCGGGCGAGATACCCTTCGTACTTTAGTTCGATCTCCGCCCAGGTAGCCGACTCGGGGTCGGACTCCAGACCTGAAACCGCAAGCAGTTCTGAGAGAGACACTCCGGGACGTCGGACCAGTTCGGCCATTCTCAGCGAGAGCTGGATTGGGGTTTCGCCCGCCCGATCCAGCAGCGGGTTGGCCTGCTCGGAGGTTACAGGACTCACCCTGGCCAAGTCGAGAACCGCATCCTGGGCACGTAGTTGGGCATGGGCATTCCCCAACTCCTGCTCTCCTAGG
The DNA here is from genome assembly GCA_041485505.1 of Gemmatimonadota bacterium. Taxonomy (GTDB): domain Bacteria; phylum Gemmatimonadota; class Gemmatimonadetes; order Gemmatimonadales; family GWC2-71-9; genus JBDUEA01. The sequence goes on from JBGPJS010000001.1 coordinate 22,095, forward strand.
AGTCCCAATCGCTCGGCGCTAGGCAGCAACCGGCGGAGGGCGTTGTCCTGCCTAAGAAGAAGCCGATATTCGGCCCGAGAGGTGAAGAGACGGTAGGGCTCGTCCACACCGCGACAGACCAGGTCATCCAGGAGGACCCCGATGAACGCGTCGCCCCGACCAAGGACTAGAGGATCACGCTCCAGCGCTCGAGCCGCGGCGTTGATTCCAGCGATGACACCCTGCCCAGCTGCCTCCTCGTACCCCGTGGTGCCATTGATTTGCCCGGCGAAAAAAACGCCTGGGAGCTGCCGAACTTCCAGCGTGTTGTGGAGCTGGGTAGGAGGGAAATAGTCGTACTCGATCGCGTACCCAGGCCGAGTCATTAGGACCTGCCCGAGCCCAGGAACGGCCTTCAGAAACTCGAGTTGCACGTCTGGCGGGAGCGAAGTCGAGAGCCCATTCACGTACATCTCGCTCGTCTCCAGACCCTCCGGCTCCAGGAAGACCTGATGCCGAGGTGCATCCGGGAACTTGACGATCTTGTCCTCGACAGATGGGCAGTAGCGTGGACCCCTACTACTGATCGCGCCGCCGTACAGTGCCGATTCCCCAATGTGCTTCTGGATAATCTCTATCGCCTTCTCGCCCGCGAATGTCAGGTAACACGGCCGCTGATCGAGCCTCGCGGCCCTTTCGAAAAAAGAGAACCAGAAGGGACCGGGATCTCCTTCCTGGCGCTCCAGGCAGGAGAGATCAACGCTTCGTCCGTCGATTCTTGGTGGAGTTCCGGTCTTAAATCGTTCTACTATAAGTCCATATTCTACAAACACTTGAGATATATCATTCGCTGGGGAATCACCGGCCCTTCCAGCGGGAATCTGCCGGTCGGTCCCCATGTGGATCCTCCCACGGAGGAAGGTCCCCGCCGTGAGCACCACCGCCAAGCCGACGAAACACCGACCTTCAAGGGTCGTAACCTGGCGCTCGTTCGTACCATCAACCGTTAGACCTGCTACCGTCCCTTGCGCAAACTCCAGATTATGCTGGCGCTCGAGGAGGCCACGCACCGCGCGCCGATAAAGTCCGCGGTCGCATTGCGCTCTGGGCGACCACACCGCCGGTCCCTTGGAACGATTGAGCATCCGGAACTGAATCATCGCGAGATCCGTCGCCCGGCCCATTATTCCGCCGAGCGCATCGACCTCGCGGACCACGGTCCCCTTGGCAATCCCGCCGATGGCGGGATTGCAGGACATTTGCCCGATCGTCTCCAGGTTCTGGGTCAGGAGGAGGGTTCGCGCCCCCATTCGGGCGGCGGCGGATGCGGCTTCGGCACCGGCGTGGCCACCGCCGATGACTATGACATCGTAGCGATCCATGGGAGCCAATCTACCTGAGTGAGCAGTAAGCGGGGCTTCCACGAATGCAGCACCCCCCGAAGGTGCTCGGAGGGTTGGCTCGGTGTGGACGCTGGGAGAGGGGCAGCTCACTGCTTACCGCGCACAGCTTACGCGGTCCGAACCCACCTTGCCAGCTCGCGCAGGCTGGGCTTCTTGCCGTAGGCCAGGATCCCAACCCGATAGATCCTGGAAGCCAGCCAGACCACGGCCAGCATGCCGGTTGTGGTCGCGGCGACGGAGAGCAGGACCTCACCCAATGGCAGTGGGGAGATCGAGTACCGGATTGGTGTCGCAAACGGGGCGGTGAAGGGGACGAGACTCAGGATCCGCCCGAGGGTCCCGTTGGGCTCGTTGAGCAGCGGAAACATGGTCATGAAGCCGACCACAATACCCATTGTCACCGGTGTGTTGGCCTGTTGGGTGTCCTGCTGGCTGTTGCACATGGCACCAACCGCGGCGTACAGCGAGGCGTATAGAAAGAAACCGAGCCCAAAGAACAGCAGGAACACAACAGCGAGTCCGGGGCCGATTGACGGGACCGGAATATCGGCGGCGGCCTCTGGTGAGGCGTGCATCATGCCGAGGACCGAACCGAGATTCGTGGTGATGAGGAACGCCGATCCGACCCAGATGGCCAGCTGGAAGAGACCAACAGAGCCGACCCCGATCACCTTGCCGAGCATCAGTTCAAAAGGGGTCAGGGACGAAGCCAGGACCTCGATGATCCGGCTGGTCTTTTCTTCCAGTACTGAGCCCATGACTTGGATTCCGTACATGAGCAGCGCGATGTAGAGAATGAAGCCCATGATGTAGGCGACAAGGAAGGATGTGGTACCGCTCTCCCCGGTCTCTCGTCCCTCGGTGACCTTCTGCTTGTCCAGCTTCACCCGGCCGCTTACGCGTTCCACGATCTTCGGGTCGACGTTCTCGCGAACCAGCCGCGCGGTTAGCAAGACCGGCTGGAGCACGTCCTCCAGCGATTCCATCTCGGCCGGGCTCGCGACGTTGGACCCGAGATACTGAATCGCGCCGGTAGTGAGAGAGGTATCGCTCAGGACGAGAATCCCGTCCAAGTGCCCGACCGAATCGCCCCTGAGGCCGACCAGCCTCACCAGCGAGTCTTTTACCTCCTGCAGCCGTCCGTCGGCCGGGATTCGCGCCACAATATATTTCGGATGGGCCTCTGCTCCCTTCCCCAGCTGTGCCTCCCGCATTGCCGCTTCGACCCGTTGACCGAGCGGCCCGCCCCCGCCGTCGACGATGACCACGTTGTTGGTCCGGGTCTGACGGCTCATCACCGTGGCCTGGAAATAGATCATCCCACCCCAGAGGGTGGGAAACAGAACGGTGCTGATGACGAACGCCCGGGTTCGGACCCGCTCGACGAATTCCCGGCGGATGATGGCCTGGAGCTTACGCATGCACTTCCTCCCGGGCTGCCGGCCTGGCGGCTTCGGCGCCAACCTTGGCGATGAAAATGGACTCAAGAGAGGGCTCCACGATCTCGAACCGGCTGATGCCGACATCGGCGGAGACCAAGGCTCGGAGTAAGGCCTCACCATCGGAACCCGGGGCCAGCTCGACCTCGGCGCTCGCGCCCCGGTCGTCCACTCGCGCGACCAAGGACCGATCCGCCAGGACCCGACCGGCGTTGGCAGCGTTCCGGGTGAACGCGAGTGCCACGTGTCGGGCCCCGGCCTGCTGCTTCACTTCGGCCAGAGAGCCATCAACCACCTTCTCCCCCCGGGCGATGATCACCACCCGGTCGCACATTTTCTCGGCATGTTCCATGATGTGGGTGGAGAAGAGGATGGTTCGGCGACTTCGTGCTATTTCCACGACCACGTCTTTCATAACCTGACTGTTGACCGGATCCAACCCGCTGAAGGGCTCGTCCAGGATGAGAAGATCCGGCTCGTGAATCAGGGCACCGATGAACTGCACTTTCTGCTGCATCCCCTTGGACAAGTCCTCGACCTTTCGGGGAGACCAGTCCCCCAAGCCAAGCCGTTCGATCCATGCTTTGCCGCTGCGGCGTGCCGACACCCGGCTCAGCCCCTTCGCCTCGCCCAGGAATATCAGATGGTCAAGAACCTTCATCTTCTTGTAGAGGCCTCGCTCCTCCGGCAAGTAGCCGACCCGGGCCGACAGGTCCCGTCCGGTACCAGAACCACCAAAGAGGGTAACCCGGCCTTCGTCGGGGGTGATGATGTTCATCATCATCCGGATAGTGGTGGTCTTCCCGGCGCCATTGGGTCCGAGCAAACCAAAGATCCCACCGGAAGGCACCTGGAGGGACAAATCGTGTACGGCGACGTGACCCGCGAAGCGTTTGGTCACGTGGTCGATCCTTACGACGACATCGCCCATGCGTGCCCCGTCGTTCGAGAGACGTGGTGAATCAGATGCAACGGGTCCATCAGGATCGCCATGTACGGTAACTACCTACTCCCGGTTTCGAAACGCAACGCCCCCGGCGCTTGACGCACGCCGAGGGACGGTTTCCCTTGCCCTGAGTGCAGGACCGGCTAGGGATGAAGTTCGGCCAGCCGGGTAATGGTGGCGACGTCCTGGCTGGGAACCAGTAGGTGTTTGTGCTCGGCACGAATTCCGAACCGGGCGCTACGCTGGAGGTAGTCGGCCTTGGATCCGCCGGTGGCAGAGTCGAAGACCCCTACATCGTTCAGGTGCACGCCAGCGTCATCCTGGGAATCGAACCGCCCAACGTAGACCCGGGTGCCAACGGTCTCCACGATCACGGTGATCCCATGGAGCTCGTGGTGGCCAGGATGAAAGACGTGACCCGTCATGACCCGGGTTCCCTCAGACCGTTGCGCCACAGAACCGCTCAAATGCAGCGGTCAGGTCCGAGGCTATCGCCTGGGGGCTCCGGCCCTCGATCTGGTGGCGGTGGACGAAATGCACCACCTCGCCATCACGAAGTAGGGCCATAGATGGAGAGCTGGGTTGGTAGTCGCTGAAGTACTGTCGGGCCCGCGCGGCAGCTTCGACGTCCTGCCCGGCAAACACCGTCACCACCTGGGTTGGCACGACGGAATGCTTCAGGGCCAAGGTCAGTGCCGGCCGGGCATTCCCCGCCGCACAACCGCAGACCGAGTTGACGAAGACCAGCATGGTCCCCTTGGGGTCGCCCAAGGCGGCGTCCACCTCGGGCACGGTAGTCAACTCCTTGGCGCCGATTCGAGTCATTTCCTCGCGCATGGGCTGAATCAGACGTGGATCGTAGGGCATGGCGAATCCTTCAACAGAACGTGAACGGTGAACCCGCAACAGGTCTCTATTCAGTACTCGGTCGACACCTGCGCTTCTTCCCTGCTCTCCAGAGCGGCCTTGAGGGCATGCCAAGAAAGGCCGGCGCACTTGACCCGGGCCGGAAACTCCTTCACCCCGGAGAAGACCTCCAGTTTGGCCGGCAGGGCGACAGCGCCACTGGTTTCCTGACCGGTGATCATTCTCTGAAACTGGTCGAACAACGCGACAGCTTCCCCCCGGGTCTTACCCTTGACGATCGAGGTCATGAGTGACGCGGAGGCTTTCGAGATGGCACAGCCGGAACCCAGGAAGCTCACATCCGCGATCCGATCCCCCTCCATCTTGATCCAGACCGAAAGCTGGTCGCCACAGAGCGGGTTGTAGCCCTCGGCGTGGCGATCAGCGTCCTCGATCTTCCGGTAATTTCGTGGTGCCCGGTTGTGGTCGAGGATGACGTTCTGGTACAGCTCGCTCAGGCTCCCCATCAGCCGAAGACCTTCCGGACCTTCAAGAGGCCGGCGACCAGGGCATCCACCTCTTCCCGGGTATTGTAGAGGGCGAACGAGGCCCGAGCCGTTGCCGGGACGCCGAAGCGTTTCATAAGCGGTTGGGCGCAGTGGTGGCCCGCCCGGATCGCGATCCCGTCGTGATCGAGGACGGTGCCGATATCGTGAGGATGGGCCACGTCCATGACAAAGGAAAGCACCGCCACTTTGTCCCGACCGGTTCCAATGAGCCGCACCCCCGGCACCTCGGCGATCTGCTCGGTGGCGTACTGGAGCAGGTTGGCCTCATGGGCCCCGATGCTCTCCAAGCCGATTCGCTGCAGGTATTCCACCGCGACCCCAAGGCCGATGACTTCGGCGATCGGCGGCGTGCCCGCCTCGAAGCGCATGGGCGAGGGAGCAAACGTGGTCCTTTCGAAGCTCACCGTCGCGATCATGCCACCGCCCCCCTGCCAGGGAGGCATCCGTTCCAGCAGGTCCGATCGCCCATAGAGGACGCCCACACCAGTCGGCCCCAGCATTTTGTGGGCGGAGCAGGCGAAGAAATCGCACCCCAGCGCCTGGACATCCACCGTCAGGTGGGGCGCGGACTGGGCCCCGTCGACCACCACCACCGCGCCGCGAGCATGGGCCAGATCGGCGACTTGTCGGACCGGGTTGATGGTGCCCAGGACGTTCGACCCATGGGCCAGGGCGACAATGCGGGTACGGTCGTTGATGAGTCCATCCAACCCATCGAGCCGAAGCTCTCCCTCGTCGGTCAGGGGGATCACCCGAATGACCGCCCCGGTCTGCTCCCGGATGAGCTGCCAGGGAACGATGTTCGAGTGGTGCTCCATCTCGGTGAGCAGGATCTCGTCCCCTGGCCTGAGCACAGTCCGCCCGTAGCTTTGGGCAACGAGATTGATGGAGGCGGTGGTCCCCGCGGTAAAGATGATCTCCGAAGGGCTGGCGGCGTTGAAGAAACGGCGCACTCGTTCCCGGACGCCGTCGTACTCTGCGGTAGCTTGCTGGCTCAGGTAGTGCACGCCCCGATGCACGTTGGCGTTCCGATGAGCGTTGAATTCATCGATCGCGTCGATGACTGGCTGCGGTTTCTGGCTGGTGGCGGCGTTGTCCAGATAGACCAGTGGCCGCCCGTGCACCAGGGTGCGGAGGATCGGAAAATCCTGCCGGACTGCTGCCACATCCAGGGGCCGAAGCGGCGTCCGGGAAGGAGGGGTCTTAATCAGCCCACGGGTCGCGGTCATAGAAGTCTCAGCGCCCGCGTTGATCAAGGCGGGACATGACTTCTGCCTCCAGGCGCTGGCGGACCGCTTCATGAGGGATCTCCTCCAGGACCTCTGCCGCGAAGGCGTAGATCAGGATTTTCCGCGCCAGCGCCGGCCCGATCCCCCGACTCTTCAGGTAGAAGAGAGCCGTCTCATCCAGCCGCCCCACGGTCGCCCCGTGGGTGCACTTCACATCGTCGGCGAAAATCTCCAGCTGCGGCTTGGTATCCACCCGGGCCTGGTCCGAGAGCAGCAGATTGCGGTTGGTCTGCTTGCCGTCAGTCTTCTGAGCCTCCGGAGTGACGTAGACCTTGCCATTGAAGACCGCGTGAGCCTGACCATCCAGGATTCCCTTGTAGACCTCACGGCTGGCCCCATTCGGATGGGCGTGAAGGATCGACGTGTGATTGTCGAGCAGCTGCCGGCCCCGGCCCATGTAGAGGCCGTTGAGGTGGGTCTCCACCCCGGTTCCGTTCATGACAACATCGAGATTGTGCCGAGCGATCGCCCCTCCCAAACTCACTGAGAACGAAGTCAGCCGACTGTCCCGTTCCTGATGGATGTGCGTGGTTCCAAAGTGATAGGCCTGTTCACTCTCCTGTTCCACGCGCAGGTATTCGAGGGCGGCACCCTCGCTCAAAACGATCTCGGTGACCGGATTGGTCCAGCACATCACATCAGCCAGGGAAGCATAGGTCTCGATGACCGACGCCCGGGCGCCACGGCCGAGGAGAATCAGGTTGCGCGGGTGAACCACCGCACCCACCATCGACTCATCGGTCAGGAAGATCAGGTGTATCGGGGATTCGATCGCTGCCCCCGGGGGCACGTAGAGACTGGCCCCGTCACTGAACATTGCGGTGTTGAGCGCGGTGAAAGGATTGCCCGTGGAGGCGTGGCGGCCGAGGTAGCGCTGCAGCGACGGAGCATCGACTTCCAGGGCTCGTCGGGTGCCACCCAGCTTGACGCCGGCGGGCAGTGGCGGCAGGCTGGCGTATGCTGTGAGCCGACCATTCAGGAAGACCAGCTCGGTCCACCCGGCCACCCCATAGCGCTGGCCGGAAAGGTCGATGGGGCGGAGCGGCCGTCCCAGGCCGGCCGGCCGAAAGGTCCGTTGGGTGACGGGGGTGATACTGGTGAAGCGCCAATCCTCATCGCGGGAAGTCGGGAACCCGACTGCGCCGAATCGCTCGATGGCCGCGCGCCGAAGCCCCCGGAGCCAGTCCGGCCCCTGCAACTCGTCACCAGTGGCGGCGCTCTCGAACTCCGTGAGGTACGAGGCCACTCCTGGGGGCTCAGCCCGTGAAGGTCGAACCATCGTCCGGTGGTCCGGCAGGGTGGCACCGGTCACGCGGCCTCCGTTAGCCATTCGTAACCCCGCGCCTCGAGTTCGAGTGCGAGTTCTTTGCCGCCGGACTTCACAATTCGTCCAGCCGAGAGGACATGGACGAAATCAGGGATGATGTAGTTGAGAAGCCTTTGATAGTGGGTCACCACGATGGTGGCCCGGTCGGGGCGGCGCAGGGTGTTCACGCCGGCCGCCACGATCCGCAAGGCGTCGATGTCGAGCCCGGAGTCGGTTTCATCGAGAATGGCCAGGCGGGGCTCCAGCACAGCCATCTGCAGGATCTCGTTGCGCTTTTTCTCACCACCCGAGAATCCGTGATTGACCGCCCGGGACATGATTTCCGGACCCCATTCCACGACCTTGAGTTTTTCTTCCAGAAGGTCGAGGAAATCGATCGGATCCGCCTCCTCGAGTCCCCGGGCTTTCCGAATCTCATTGTAGGCCGCGCGCAGAAAGTAGGCGTTGGTGACGCCGGGAATCTCCACCGGATACTGAAACGCCAGGAATACACCAGCCTGAGCCCGCGCCTCGGGGTCCATTGCCAGAAGATTCTTCCCGTCGTACAGCACTTCTCCACCGGTCACCTCATACGTGGGGTGACCCGCGAGCACCTGCGCCAGCGTACTCTTCCCGGAGCCGTTAGGCCCCATGACGGCGTGCACTTCCCCCGCCTTCACGGAGAGGTCGATGCCCTTGAGGATTTCCATGTCTCCGGCACTGGCTCGGAGGCCCTTGATTTCAAGCACTCTTTGAACTCCGTTGTCGGTTAGGCCTGTGGGCTATGGGTCAGGGGCTTCATCACCCTACACTTCCTTCGAGACTGATCCCCAGCAATTTCTGGGCTTCCACCGCGAACTCCATCGGCAGGTTCTTGAAGACTTCCTTGCAGAAACCGTTCACGATCATGGAGATGGCGTTCTCGGTATTGAGGCCCCGTTGCTTGCAATAGAAGATCTGGTCCTCCCCGATCTTCGAGGTGGACGCCTCATGCTCCACCGCCGAGGAGCTGTTCTGCACATCGATGTAGGGAAAGGTGTGGGCACCGCAGCGATTTCCGATAAGCATCGAGTCGCACTGGGTGTAGTTGCGAGCCCCGGTGGCCTTGGGGAGCACCTTGACCTGTCCCCGGTAGCTGTTGTTGCCATGTCCCGCGGAGATCCCCTTGGACACGATGGTGCTCCGGGTGTTTCTCCCGAGGTGAATCATCTTGGTGCCGGTATCCGCCTGCTGGCGGCCATTGACCACCGCGACGGAGTAGAACTCCCCGACCGAGTCATCGCCCTGGAGGATGACACTCGGGTACTTCCAGGTGATGGCGGATCCGGTCTCGACCTGGGTCCAGGAGATCTTGGACCCCGCCCCCGCGCACTTCCCCCGCTTGGTGACGAAGTTGTAGATCCCGCCCTTTCCCTCGGCATCGCCGGCGTACCAGTTTTGCACCGTGGAGTACTTGATCTGGGCCCCCTCGAGAGCGACCAGCTCGACCACCGCGGCGTGGAGCTGGTTGGTATCCCGCTTGGGAGCGGTACAGCCCTCGAGATAGCTGACGTAGGCCCCCTCGTCGGCCACGATCAGGGTCCGCTCGAATTGGCCGGCATCCGCGGTATTGATCCGGAAGTAGGTCGAGAGCTCCATGGGACAGCGCACGCCCTTCGGGATGTAGACGAAGGAACCGTCGCTGAAGACCGCGGAGTTGAGAGTCGCGAAGAAATTGTCGTTATACGGTACCACGGAACCAAGGTACTTGCGGACCAGCTCGGGGTGTTCACGCACTGCCTCGGAGAAGGAGCAGAAGATCACCCCGGATTTCGAGAGGGTCTCCTTGAAGGTGGTGGCCACGGATACACTGTCGAAGATGGCGTCCACCGCGACACCGGCGAACAGCTTCTGCTCGGAAAGCGAGATGCCGAGCTTCTCGTAGGTCCGGAGCAGTTCCGGGTCTACCTCATCCAGACTACCCAGCGGCTTCTTGGTCCTGGGCGCCGAGTAGTAAATGATGTCCTGATAGTCGAGGACGGGGTATTGAATGTTGGCCCAGTGGTGCGGCTCCTGCATGGTGAGCCAGCGGCGATACGCCTTGAGCCGCCACTCCAGCATGAACGCCGGTTCTCCCTTCTTGGCGGAGATGAGCCGGATGACGTCCTCGCTGAGGCCACGCGGGATGACATCGGCCTCGATGTCCGTCACGAAGCCGTACTTGTAGTCCTGGTTGACCAGGCTCTCGATCGGTGAACTCATGCGTGCTCCCCCTCGACCCGGCCGGATTCCCAGCCCCGGAGTTCGACATAGGGCGAGCCGCTCGCATCGGGCTGGGAGAACTGGACGCTGTATTCGCAGGCGCTGCAACCACTCAGGATATGCGCCCGGCGCTCGACCACTGCGGCGAGCACCTCCTGGAGAAATTTCGCTTCAGCGGCGCAGACCTCAGGAAACCGTTCCGCCACCGCGCGGATCGCGCAATTGTGTTCGGTAAGGCGGAAACTGCCCTTCTGTTCCTCCCACTCTGCCATGAAGCCACCTTCGATCAGGGCTTGCATGACCGCCTCCATCCGTCTGGAAGGAGGCGCGTCGGCGAGCTCGGCCTGGAGTCTTCGGGAAAGAGCGGAATAGCGCTGCTCCAAGGCCGACACCACGGCAGCACGGCCGCTGCTCTCGACGACCCGCTCCAGCACCTCCGTGAGCATTTCCTTATAGCGTTGCGGGAAGAGCGACTCACCGGCCGGGTTTAGGTGATAGGCGAATGTGGGTGCTCCCAGTCCTCGTTGCTCCCGTCGATAGTGAATGAGACACTCCGCCTCCAACTCCTTGAGGTGGTGGCGAACAGCGTTGAGGGAGAGTCCCAGACGATCCGCCAGGTTCTTGGCAGTCAGTGGGGCAGCGCGCTTCAATTCCACGAGAATGGCGCCCCGCGGGCCTTTGTAGGCTAGCGGCAGCGACAGCTCCGCGAAGTCAGCGACGGAAGTTTCCATAGGCGGTGGCAATCCTAGCGCGAGAGTCTGGTATTGTCAATTAAATATGATGTTATTGGCGTGAATTCGTAAGTCCCATGTCCACAACGCCGAAATGTTAGACTCACAGGCACTAAGGGGCCCCAAACGGGAATCGGCGTTGGTCATTGTGCACTAAGAAGTTGTTATAGCAACTCCTATAATGATGGGACAATTTGGAGACCGATCGAACCGCCACAAGTGATTGAATCTCCGGCCAATGGGTATCGGGAGAAGGCTGATAGCAGAATTCCGGTGTATCGAGATGAGGCCCGATTTGCCCTTCAGGGGAGACTTTACAAGATTGGAGACGGACCAATTGTCCCAGGGACGGGACCTCAATCACGATGACAATTCACCGAATTCGACTCCTCGGCGATCCAATCCTCCGCACCCGCTGCGAGCCGATCACCAAGCCGCGCTCGACCGCGGTTCGGGTGATCCTCGACGACCTTAAGGAGACCCTCCGCGACTTCCAGTCCCGGTTCGGGTACGGGCGGGCGATTGCGGCCCCACAGATCGGTGCACCGGTGCGGGTGATCTACGTCGAAATGGAGAAACCGTGGCCACTGATCAACCCCGAAATCGTCGACGTGGGCAATGAGGACTTCACCGTCTGGGACGACTGCTTCTCCTTCCCCAATCTCCTCGTCCGGGTCTCCCGGGCTCACCGCCTCAAGGTTCGGTATCAGGATGTGAAGGGGGAGTGGCAGACGGTGGATCTCGAGGGCGATCGGGCAGAACTGTTGCAGCACGAGATCGACCACCTCGACGGCGTCCTCGCGGTGGACCGGCCCCATGGGCTGGATCCATTTTGTTTGCGGGAGGAGTGGAATCGGATTCACGCCTTAAACGGCCGTTACGGCGAGCCGGAGCCGAGAAGCGCTAACTATGCGACGCCATTGACGGGGTTGTTGTAGATGGGCAGATGGGCAGATGGGCAGGACAGAAGTTCGAAGCA
>JBGPJS010000002.1:0-31966 GCA_041485505.1 Gemmatimonadota bacterium
CTGCGCAGCCAGGTGAGGCGGCCCCAGAAAGAGGGGGTGACGGTGCGGTTCGGCCTGGATCAGGTTGGCCCGTTCTTCGAAGTGTTCTCCCAGCACATGCGTGACCTCGGGACTCCCACGATGCCTTCCCGATTCTTCGAGGAGATCACCCGGGTCTTCCCCGACTCCGCCTGGTTCGGGTGCGCCTATCTGGGTGAAACACCCATCGCCTGCGGCGCCGGCTTTCAATGGGACCGCGAGTTCGAGATGACCTGGGCCTCCGCGCTCTCGGCCTACAACCGGATCGCCCCCAACATGCTGCTCTACTGGGCCTTTATGGAGCGGGCCGTCAAGGAGGGCCTCGCGGTGTTCAATTTCGGCCGCTGCACTCCCGGCGGCGGGACTCATCGGTTCAAGAGCCAGTGGGGGTCTCGAGATGAAGTCCTCTGGTGGTACCAGCAGGCGCGAGGGAATGCCTTGACTCCTTCACCGACCGACGGGGCGTATGCCTGGGGGCCCCGACTGTGGCGGAAGCTGCCATTGGCGCTGACCAACCGTCTCGGCCCGAGGATCGTCCGGTTCATTCCGTGAGACTCAGGCAGCAGCTGCCGGCCTACTCGCCCCTTCCTTTCACCGCCCTGATTCAGGGAACCCTGTCGCTGGTTGGCCCGACGCGGGCGGGGGCCCTGGATGAGGCTCTGCGGGTCATTCACGGCGGAGAGGTTTTCCTGACCGACAGCGGGACCTCGGCGCTCTCGATCGCGATTGGGGCAGGGGTGAGCGGGAGCCGGTTCGTTCGGGTGGCGCTGCCCGCCTACGGCTGCTACGACCTGGCCACCGCCGCTGACGGCGCCGGCGTGAAGGTGGTGCTGTACGATTTGGACCCTGTTACCCTCAGCCCTGACTGGGATTCATTCCGGCGCGCGCTCCAGGCGGGCGCGGCTATCGCCGTGGTGGCTCATCTCTACGGCATCCCGGTCGATCTCGGGCTGGCTCGCGCCGCTGCCGCCGAGACCGGCACGCTTCTGGTCGAGGACGCGGCGCAAGGGAGCGGTGCGTCGTTCGAGGGCCGTGCGCTCGGCGGCTTCGGATCGCTCGGAGTATTGAGCTTCGGGCGAGGCAAAGGCGTGACCGGTGGCGGCGGCGGTGCTCTGCTGGCCAACGACGCCGAGGGTCGGGCGGTCATTGCGCGGGCACTGCCATCGCTCGTCATCTCCCGCCGAGGGGCGAGTGAGCTGCTGGGGGCCGTGGCCCTGTGGCTACTGGGACGGCCGGCGATATTCGGTCTGCCCGCCGCGCTCCCATTCTTGAAGTTGGGCGAGACCATCTATCGAACTCCTTCACCGCCAGCCGGGATTTCCGCCGCTTCGGCCGGGATGCTGGCGGTGACCATGCCCCAGGTTCAGGCCGAAGCCGAGATCCGCCGGCGCCATGCCCACCGCCTCCTGGGGCAGCTGGCGGGAAGTCATCGGCTTGCCCAGATCACTCCGCCGGCCCGCGCGGAGCCAGGCTACCTGCGGCTCCCGCTTCTGGCGGCTGCCGGGGCGTATGCGGCCCTCTGCGCTCCGGCGGCACGGGCACTGGGGGTTATGCCCGGCTACCCCCGGCCGCTCGGCGAGCTACCCGGGTTCGGCGGCCGCGTGCAGAATCCGGGTGCCGGATTTCCCGGGGCTTCCCGGCTGGCCGAAGGACTGGTTACCGTCCCGGTGCACAGCAAACTTTCCGAACGTGACCTTGCGGGCCTGGAGGGCCTGCTGCGATCGGCCGAGGGCACCTGATTGGCGCCGGACAACAAGACGGAGCCGCAAATTGGGTTCTGTCATTGCGAGGCCCTGAAGGGGCCGAAGCAATCTTTCTCTCCTACGCGCGTGACACAGGCAAAGGTTGCTTCGTCGGCCTCAGGGCCTCCTCGCAATGACAGAATGGTGAACCCCACAACCCCGGAGCGCACCATGCGGCGATCGATCGTGGAGGCCTGATGGGCGGCCTGATCGGATTCCTCAAGCGGCTGGTCAAAGTGCCGCTCGAAGCCCGCTTCGGCCGGCTCGACGCCCGTTACGCCCACGCCCGGAGGCTCAAGTCGATTCCGCCGATCCGGGAGGCGCTCGCCACCATCCAGCGGCGCTGGCCGGCGAGCGCCTCGACCCCGGAGGACGCTCCGGTGTTTATCCTCTCGGCCGGCTGGCGCTCGGGATCGACACTGCTGCAGCGCCTGGTGATGTCGGACAAGCGAGTGCTGCTTTGGGGCGAGCCATACGCGAGGTCCGACCTGGTGCGGGTACTCTCGGAATCGCTGCGGATTTTCACGGCAGAGTATCCCCGGACTGACTGGTTCATCGATCAGGGTTTCCAGACCGGCAGCGCCGAGCTGAGCGATCAGTGGATCGCCAACCTGTACCCCCCGCCGCCCGATCTGGCGGCGGCGCACCGGGCGTTCTTCCAGCGGCTCTACGCCGAGCCGGTTCTGGCACGGGGATACTCGCGGTGGGGATTTAAGGAGGTTCGGCTGGGGATCGAGCAGGCGGTCTATCTGAAATGGCTCTATCCCGGTGCTAAATTCCTCTTCCTGTACCGGGATCCTTACAAGGCCTATCGATCGTACCGGATCTGGCGGGACTGGTACTACCGCTGGCCCCAGGAGCCCATATTCACTCCGCGGCAGTTCGGCGAGCTCTGGCGCTCCCTGGTCAGCGGCTATCTCGAAGGAAGCCAGGAGATCGGCGGTATGCTGGTCAAGTACGAGGACCTGGTCGACCGGCGGCTGGATCTGGCCGCGATGTCGGGCTTCCTGGGGCTGGCGCTGGCGGAGCAGGCACTGGTGCAGCAGGTGAGCGGTCGAGGGGTGACGCCCGACCCGGTGCCGGGGTCGGAGCTTCGCAAACTGCGCCGCGCGGTCGATCCGCTGGCCGAGCGACTGGGCTACGCGCCCGAATCCTAGAGGGGATCCGGCAGGCGAACCCGCAAAGCGATTGGGGGTATGGGACTTGCGGGAATGCGACTGTTTGAAAGTCGAGCGTTACGGGGTGTGACCTCCTTCATTTCTGCTGGGGTGGGCGCCGCCCACCCCCGAGACCGATCTAGAGACGAGCCCAGATGGCGAATGTAGCGGTCAACTCCCAGGCGGTGTCCCTCCCGGCCTCGATGCGTCCTGCACTCGTGGCGAAGGGGTGGGACCTCATGCTGGCGTGCACCGCCATTTATATCCTGACCGCGGTGGCCCGCATCCATGAGCTCTCAGTTGCCCTCATGGCGGTGAAGCCGACCCTGATCTTCGCCTCGCTGGGCACCGTCATCTACTTTGCGGAACGGAGCAGGATCCGGTCGTACAAGAGCATGGATCATCAGATCACCAGGCTCGTCTTCTTCGTAATGGCGTGGGCGACGCTCGGGGTGCCGTTCGCTATTGTCAAGACTGATGCGGCAAAATACCTCTTCGATGAAGCCTACAAGGTCTGGATCCTCTTCCTGTTGATTGGGAGCTCGGTCCGGAGTCTGGAGGATGTGCGCCGCTTGTTCTACGTATACGGCGGCGGAACCGCCATCCTGACCCTTGCTCGGATAATTGAAAGCCGCGGGCTCCGGATGGGCGGGGGAGGGACTTACGATCCCAACGATCTCGCGATGGTGATCGTGTCCGCGGTCCCGGTAGCGGTCTATGCGCTGTCGCGGGCCAAGCAGACCTATATCCGGATCGGCGCCGTGCTGGCCCTGGTCATTCTGTCGATCGGGGTCGTGGACACCGAGTCCCGGGGCGGGTTCCTAGCCCTAGGCGCGGTCGGGGTCTACACGCTGTTCTACCAGCGGGGAATCAAGAAGGCTTGGCGGGTGGCGGTATTGGCCGGAGTTGTAGGGCTCCTTGTCTACAAAGGCACCGGCGATTACTGGGACCGCATGAGGAGCACCTTCGCTGAAAGCGACTACAACCGAACGTCCGCTACCGGCCGCCTCGAGATCTGGAAGCGCGGCATGGGATACATGCTCACGCACCCGATCTTTGGTATCGGAGCCAATAACTTCACGACCGCCGAGGGCGCAAGCGATGTCATCGTCGAGCGTCAGGACCGGGGCCATGGAACCCAGTGGTCGGTATCGCACTCGGCTTGGGTGCAGGCGGGAGCCGAGTTTGGGATTCCCGGCCTGGTTGCGTTTGCTGCGATCTTCGTGATCGCCATTGGCCACCTGAGGAAGATCTCCGGGCTTGCGGCGGCGAGCGGGGTGTCGCCCCCGGTACGGGAGGGCGCGGCACTCGCGGCCGCGTTACTCGGCGTCATCATCGGCCTGGTTGTGGCGATCACCTTCATCAGCCAGGCCTTTGGGTACGCCGTGTACGCCGCGCTCGGCCTGGTGGTAGGGCTTGTCAAGGTCATGCGTCTTCACGGGGTCGACCCGATGAAGATTCGGCTCACCGGGCGACGCCCGGTCCGCGGGGGCGCGGCGCCCGCCCCGGTGCGGGGATAGCGGCCCTGCGCAAACGCTGGCTCTACCTCATGGCCGGCCCACCGGTGCTCGGCCTCCTGGGCTATGGGCTGCTCTTCGGCTCTCAGTGGTGGAGGCTGGCCCACGAGGATTGCCGAGTAACCCCCCTGATGTTTCACGGCGTTCGCAAGGAACTGGCATCCCCCGAGCGATACACGATCCTGGAAAGCGAGTTTGCCCGGGAGATGGACCAGCTCAAGGCGGCGGGGGCCACGACGCCGCCGATCAAGGACGTCCTGGCGGCGTTAGGCCCGGGGGCCCGGTCCGGGTGCCCATTCCCACCCCGGTCGGTGATCATCACCTTCGATATGGACGGCAAGTCGTTCCACGTGCGGCGGGCCCTCCCCCACCTGATGCAGAACGGATTCACCGCCCTGTTCTTCGTGCCCACCATGGCGATCGGCCAGCTGGGTGGAGTCGAGGAGTCGGATCTCCAGATTCTGGCGGGGGCCGGGATGACCATCGGCTCTCACTCCGAGCACCACTACGACATGCGGGCCGAGCAACCGGACTCGATGATCGAGAGCCTTCGCCGCACCCGGGTGACCCTCCATGGGATCAGCGGACAGCCGATCGACCTCATGTCGGCGCCGGGAGGCCGGTACAATGGCTCGGTGATCGCAGGCGTCGCCACAGCCGGGTTCGGCGCCTTCTTCACCTCGGACCCTTGCTATGTCTCACTCGCCGACTCCCCTCGGCGGCTTTGCCGGATCGAAATCCGGGGTGACGGAGGAATGACCGCCCTTGAAGCGGTGACCAAACCCCGCCTGGTCGCGATCGAGGCGGCCAACTGGTGGACCAAGCGGGCGGTGGAGGCTGTGGTGGGGTGGCGGATTTGGTGGTTTCTCCACCGGATGCGCACCGACTGGGAACGGGATCCGACCAAGGCGTCGAGGCCGGTTCCTCCCGTGTAGGAATGGCAGGCACCGTCTGTGATCTCCCTCAACGCGGTTGGCTGGTAGGGGAATAAGATTGAGGGCGGCAGCGATGTTCCAACTTGGCATGCTCCGGGACATGAATCCAGAAGCCTGCCGCTGTTGGCAAATCACGAAACTGCAAGCGATTACCTGGCTGGAATACGGGGCGCTGTCAAAGATTGTCTCTGTCCAGTAACTGTGGAATTGCGGGAACCGTCCGGTGGACGGATATTTTGTGTCTCTTACCCGAGACCGGCGCGTGGTAACGCGTGCAATCCCAAAGCGACTCCTCTCCAAATCAAGGTAGGTCCCAGTGACCAACCCATGCAGCCGACCGCTCAGTCTTTACGGTAGGTCGCGATGGCTCCCATGCGCCGCCGTTCTGGTCGTGTCCGCCGCTTGTTCTCCCCATGTCGTAGGGCCACCGGCGCCGCCACCAGGTTTGCCGATCATCGGTGTGTCCACCACGAGCGTCAGCTTCAGCGCCGCGGCCGGCGGCTCCAACCCGATCGCGCAGACGGTTGCCATCACCAACGTCGGTCTAGGCACTTTGAGCGGACTCGGGGTGGGTACGATCCTCTACCAGCCCATCGTCTCCGGGTGGCTGAGCTCGACTCTTTCAGGCAACACCAGCGCACCGTCTACCCTGGTACTCTCGGCCACGACCTCGGGACTCCTCCCGGGGACGTACACTGCGGCGGTGCCCGTCGTTACGACCGTCACGGGCGTATTGCCCCAGAACATCATCGTGACCTTCACGGTGGCACCGGTGCCGATTGTGTCCCTCTCTCCCCACAGCGACACGGTGACCGCGACAGTGGGCGGAGGCAGTCCGGCAGCGCAGACCTTCAGCGTCAGCAACGCCGGCAACGGGACTCTCAGCGGTTTGACGGTGGGAACCGTGGTGTACGGTACCGCCGGGTCAGGCTGGATCACCGCGTCCATTAATTCGCCGACCGCCCCGGCCACCCTGACGGTCCAGGCGACCACGGGCGCTCTGGCTGTCGGAACCTATACCGCCCTGGTCCCGGTCATCTCCAGCGTCGCGGGCGTGGTGCCGGATTCGGTGTTCGAGACCTTCATCGTCACAGCCACCGCGGTGCCCCCCCGCATCGCGCTTTCGCCGACCACCGTGAGTTTTTCCGCCAATGCGGGCGGTGGGAATCCGCCGTCGAGTGCGGTAAGTGTTAGCAACAACGGCGGCGGGACCCTTACAGGGCTCACGGTGGGTACCATCAAATACGGTGCTGGGGCCTCCAACTGGCTCGGCGCGACCCTCGCCGGGACCACCGCACCGACGACGCTGACCTTGCAGCCCACCACCGGCGCTTTGGCACCGGGTTCTTATACCGCGACCGTGCCGATCAGTGGCACCGGTGCCAGCAACAACCCCCGCAATGTGACGGTCAACTTCACGGTTGCGGGGCAGCAGGGCTTGGTGCTTACACCGAGCAACCTGTCCTTCGTCGGCACGGTTGCAGCTGCAAGTCCCGCCCCACAGACTTTGACCATCACCAACAGTGGCGCCGGAGTGCTGGCCGGTCTCGCGGCTGGAGCCGTGATCTATCCCGGGGGACAGCCGACCGGATGGCTGCAGGTAGCGATCAGCGGCACCAGTACCCCGGCCGTACTCACCCTTTCCGCGATTACCGGGGGCCTCGCCGCCGGGACCTACACGGCGACGGTCCCGATCAGCACGACGAGCCCGGGGGTGAGTTCTCAGGGCGCCAACGTATCATTCACGCTGGCGGCGGGGTCCGGCTCGATGGTCATCCTTCAGGGCGATCAGCAGACCGGCTTCGTGGATTCCATCTTGCCCGTCCTCCTCAAGGTCCGGGTTTACGATGGTGCCGGGAACCCCAAGCCCGGAGTCACGGTGACCTGGACGGTCAACAATGGTGGAGCCCTCCTCAATACCGTAAGCACGACCACCTCGTTGGGAGAGTCCAGCACCCAGTGGCGATTGGGGCCGATCGCGGGAATCCAGACCGTGCAGGTGACCAGCCCCGGGGTTTCCCCGCTGACTTTCATCGGCGACGCCCTCCTCCCCAGTGTGGCTGGGCAGTACCCTAACGAACCCCCCGGGTATATCCGGTTTGCCGAGCTGAACATGTCCGCCCTGCCCAACTTCCCGCGGTCCACGGCGGGCGCGCTGGCCGGTGCCTGGTACGCCTATCCCCAGGGCGATCCTGATCTCCTGGTCGTGACCCCTGACCTTTCGGCGCCGCAGAGCCCGCCCAACGTCTTCTCAGTCCGTTTCAAGCTTGGCCTTCCTGGCGGCGCCGGGCCGGTAAACTTCGGAGGCTGGGATGTGGGTACCTCCGCGCAGGGACAGAGGCGAGCGGCCTATCTCTCGATGTGGATCAAGATCGTGGGCGCGGACTTCGAGAATCAGTCGTTTGGGACCAAACTTGGATTCCTCGAGTATGGGCCGCAGGCCAGCAACCAGATCAGTCAAGGGATTTGGTTGCTTAAGAACAACAACGGTGTCCAGGAAGTCGAATCGAATTGGAAGATGACGTTCTACGAGGAGTTCCTCGGCGTCCCGGGACAAGTAAACCGCATTCTGCAACAGAATAAGACTCCGCTCGCAGTCATGACGGCCGGAACCTGGCACCACTGGGAGACGGTGGTGGTCAAGAATACCGTGGGCCAGGCCGATGGCGTGTTCAATTGGTGGATCGACGGCACTCAGATTATCGGGCACAATGACGTGGTGTGGGTGACTTCAGTCGATACCACGGGATTTCTCAGCTTTAAGTTCAATCCGACGTGGGGTGGCAGCGGGGGCGCCAGGACTCGGGACGATTTCCTGGCAATCGACCACATCTACCTTTCCGGCATTCACTGAGCAGCACGAGATTCGAAGTGGCCGCAGAGCGGACTCAAGGGCGGTGATCCCCTTGGCCTGGATGAACTGGAAGAGCCGGGTCATGGCTCCCGGGCTGGTGTTGATTGTTGCCAGTGGACCCCACACGATCAGGTCCGGATTGCCCGGCCGTGAGGGGCCATCTGCGCCCTTGCTGTTTCAGGGCAATCCTCCTGCCGCCGACTCCTGCGGGCCTCCCGGTCCATCAGGTAAATCAAGCCAAACGACGGCCTCGTCCTCTCGAGAGGGAGCCGATGGCTCCCCTGGGACTCGGCCGGAGCCCAAAGAGTCCCGGTCCTCTCGGGAGGGAGCCGATGGCTCCCCCGGGACTCGGCCGGAGCCCAAAGAGTCCCGGCCCCACGAGCCCCAAGGCTACGCGCGGTTTGCCGAGAATGATGGGGCCGAGATCCCCAGGTTCCCCCGGGCCCATGGTGGACTCTCGGGGTGCTGGTGGGCCTATCCACCAGGGAATACTAGACTGACGATCGTGAGTGACCCCTCAGCTCCGGTGAGTCCGCCGAGAGTGTTTCAGACCAAATTCCCCCGAGGCTTTCGCGCCGGTTTGGGTCCCGTTAACCTGGGCGGATGGGACGCGGCTGGCCCGGTGAAAGGGCAGAAGCGCGAATTCTATCTATCTTTGTGGGTCGAGATCGTCGGCGCCGACTTTGAGAACCAGAAGTTTGGGACCAAGATGGGTTTCCTCCATTGGGGGCCGGCCCAACCCCGCTTCATTAGCCAGGGCATTTGGCTGCTGAAGAACAACCGCGCGGTCCAAGGAGTCGAATCGAGCTGGAGGATGACCTTCTACCAGGAGTTCCTGGGGTTTCCCGGAATGCGTAACCGGATACTGCACCAGAACCGGTCTCCCGCAGCGCTCATGACCGCCGGACGGTGGCACCACTGGGAGGTGGTGGCCGTCAAGAACACGGTGGGGCAGGCGAATGGGGTGTTCGACTGGTGGATCGATGGGGCTCAGATCATGTCATACAGTGATGTCGTCTGGGTGACACCGGCCGACACTACCGGCTTCACGCAGTGGAAGTGGAACCCGACGTGGGGAGGAGAAGGAGGAGTGCGCACGCGCGATGACTACATGCTGATTGATCATGTCTATCTGAGCGGGCCGCCGCAAACCTCGGTGGAGACCTCCCCGCGGTAGCATCCCAAGCCGTACCCTCCGTCGCTGGCTCACTCTCCTCCGAACGGACACCAGGACAAGTGTGGTTGCCGCCTGGCAACGCCAACTCGACACCGGGAGCATAACTCGCGTGTGCGGTCTCACTGGGCTGCTGACTCGGCCGGGTCCCGGAAGAGAGGAGCTAGCCGGCAGGATCGAGCGTATGACCGCTCCGATCGCCCATCGCGGGCCCGACGATAGCGGGGTCTGGGTCGATGCGGCCGCCGGGGTGGCCCTGGGCTTCCGCCGGCTCGCCATCCTCGATCTTTCCGAGCAGGGGCACCAGCCAATGCGGTCCCCCTCCGGGCGGTTCACCCTGGTGTTCAACGGTGAGGTGTTCAATCACCACGAGTTGCGCCGGGAGCTGCAGGGCGGGGGTCTCCGTTTTCGAGGTCATTCCGACACCGAGGTCATCCTCGCCGCGTTCGAGCGCTGGGGGGTCGAGGCGGCGGTCCCGCGCTTCGTCGGGATGTTCGCTATCGCGGTGTGGGACGGCGAGCAGCAGGCTCTGTGGTTGATCCGCGACCGCCTCGGCATCAAGCCGATGTTCGTCTACGCCGAGCCCGGCCTGGTCACATTCGGGTCGGAGCTCAAGGCACTGGTGGCGGGACCCTCGTTCGACCGCTCGCTCGATCTCACCGCGATCACCCAGTACCTCCGCTACCTCTACGTGCCGGCACCCCGCACCGTCTACCGCCGGGCCATCAAGCTCCTCCCGGGGCACCTGCTCAGGATTACCGATCCCGCCGTGCCACTGCCGGACCCAGTCCCCTTCTGGTCGGCGGAGATGGCGGCGGCCCAGGGAGCGATCGACCCCTTCGGGGGATCGGAGGAGGAGGCGATTCGGGAGCTCGACCGGCTCCTGGTCGAGTGCGTCGGAATGCGGATGGAGGCCGATGTGCCGCTGGGGGCGCTGCTCTCGGGCGGGATCGACTCTTCGACCGTCGTGGCGGTCATGCAGTCGCTCAGCACCCGGCCGGTGAAGACCTTCACGATCGGCTTCGACGAAGCGGAACACAACGAGGCGGCCCACGCCCGCCGCATCGCGCAGCATCTGGGCACCGATCACACCGAGCTGCTGCTCACCGGCGCCGAGGCGCTGGATCTGGTTCCCCGGCTGCCGGACATGTTCGACGAGCCGCTGGCCGATCCCTCCCAGATCCCCACCTTCCTGGTCTGCCAGCTGGCCCGGCGTGAGGTCACCGTGGCGCTGACCGGCGACGGTGGCGACGAATGTTTCGCGGGCTACAACCGCTACATTCGTGGCGAGCGGCTGATCACCAGGGCCCGTCGGTTCCCCGCGTCGGTCCGGCGGCTGTCCGCCATCGGGATCGCCAGCATGGCTCCGGAAACCTGGGACCGGCTGCACCAGGCGGTGTCACCGGTGCTGCCCTCGTCGGCCCGGGTGCGGCTGCCCGGAGCCAAGCTCCACAAGATCGGTGACCTGATCGGCGCGGAGTCGGTGCCTCTCATGTATCGCTCCCTGCTTTCGGCCTGGCAGGATCCGGGACTGCTGGTGGCGGGCGGCCGCGACGGGGAGGATCGGGTCCTCCAGGTACTGGGCGGCGGGGAGCCGCGCGCATTGCTGGACCGGATGATGCTGGCGGACCAGCTCACCTACCTTCCGGACGACTTGCTGGCCAAAGTGGACCGCGCCAGCATGGCGACGAGCCTGGAGGCGCGGGTGCCGCTGCTGGATCACCGACTGGTCGAGTTCAGCTGGCGCCTGCCCCACGCACTCAAGATCCGGAAGCGGCAGGGCAAGTGGATTCTGCGGCAGGTGCTCTATCGCCGGGTCCCCCGCAACCTGGTGGACCGGGAGAAGGTGGGCTTCACGGTGCCGATTGCGCACTGGCTCCGTGGCCCCCTCCGGGCCTGGGCCGAAGACTTACTGGCGCCGGATGCCCTCCGTCGGGATGGCCTGCTGGAAGCCGTGCCTATCCGTCGTGCCTGGGAGCGCTTCCTCTCGGGGAAGGGCCATGACGCGACCGGTCTTTGGACGGTCCTCATGCTTCGGGCGTGGTCCGGACGCTGGCTGGCTTGATCGCCCCGGACTGGGGCGGGGTGTTTCGGGACGGCCTCTGGGTGAATTGGGCCATGGGTCGGCCGATTCAGCGCGTCACCTGGCGGCTGGTTTTTCTCCACCGAGTGTCGCCCAGCGTCACCAAGGTGCTGAAAGCGATCAGCACCCGCCAAGGGGCGTAGACCACCAGCATGAGGAACGCGGCGGCTGTTCGCAGAGGCTGCGGGTGATGCCAGACCACAATGAGCGTCGTCAAGACCAAACCTGAGAGGGATGCCAACGCCCCGATTGCCAGCCCCAACCCGAGCCGTCCCGGCATGAGGGTCATGGCCAGAACCGCGACGGCGATGGCGCCCGCCAGATGCAGCACCGGACTCGCCAGCACCAGCTCGACCACGGCGTCGAGTTTTTGGTGCCAGCCGATCTCCCGGCTTCGCAGTATTGCCCGCCCATAGCGTCTCAGCACCCACAGTCGGCCTGCCAGCCAGCGTCGCCGCTGGGTTGTCCCCTGGGACAGGGAGCTCGCTTCCTGGGAATAGAGATGGGCCAAGTCGGCGTGACGGATGGGGACTCCGGCAGCGGTATACTGGGCAAACAACTCGGAATCCTCAGCAATAGAAAACGCCTGCCATCCATTGCGCATCAGCAGCTTGGTGCCGATGCACATCCCGTTGCCGGTAAGGGGGCAGTTGAGCCCGGCCGATTGCTTCAGTGGATAGGTCACCTCATATCTGCAGCGGCTGAGGACCCCCCCGAGACGAGTCAGCCAATTCTGCCATTCGTTCAGGACCCCGAAATTGGCCTGAAGAATGATCTCGTTCAGCGGCGCATGCAGGGCCAGGGCCCTGGCAAAGCCGGGGTCGAGAGTGGTGTCGGCGTCGACGATAACTATCGCATCCCAGTCTTCCAGGGGTATCTGCTCGAGTGACCAGGCGATAGCACGCGGTTTCCCGGGCAGGAGTCGATCGCTGCGCTCCAGACACTCGGCCCCGCTGCCGACCGCCAGCCCAGCCGTGGAATCGGTGCAATTGTCGGCAATAACGATCACCCGCCGGGCTTCCGGCGGATAGGAGAGGCCGACCACAGAGCGGACGCAGGCCTCGATCATCAGTTCCTCGTCGTGGGCCGGCACCAGAAACAAGAGTCGTGGGGTCTCCTGCGAGACGGATCGAGGTTGATTCTTGCGGCGGGCACCGCGCCAAAGGCAGAGGGCTTCAGAGATCTGTGGCAACCACAATAGGGCGACCATCGCCGTCAGCGGAATGGCGAGTATCAGGTGGAGCACAGGCCGGCCCCTCGAATGGCAACGTCAACGTACCTGGGGTCGCCCGCAGGTTGGAGCAATGGAGTGCCCGCGTGCCGGGGTCTCATGAGCCAGACGGTGCCAGGGCGGAAGCGCCGCGGCGCGCCGGCTCGGTTGGTTCCCCGTCACCCTGCAGGCGCGCCAGGAGCCGCTGGCTCACACCCGGATCGTAGCGCCTGGGCCGGAGTACCGACCAGGCGGCGAGCCCACCGGGGCGCTGGAAGCGGGCCAGGGAGATCAGAGTCTTGATCACCATCACCAGCCCGGCCATCATGCTGATGGGCACCCAGATCACTCGGCCGCTCCAGCCGCGCCTCCGGAACGCCGCAAAGATCTCCCGGCGAGTCATCAGGCTTGCATCCATCAGGTTTACAACCGCGGGAGCCTCTTCGAATCGATCGGCCGACCAGGCGATCACCTCGCCCGCGAGGCCGACATCGATGATGGCCATCGGTAACGACGGGCGTCCCAGTCCGAGGTGCCAGGTCCCGAAGAGGCGCCGGCCGAGCAACCCGGGCAGCTCGATGTCCCGCCAATCCACCAGAGCAGCCGGGCGGAGGATCCGGGTGGAAATGCCTTGCCCCGGCGCTTCCTCGGCGATGATCCGCTCCGCCAGGGTCTTGCCCCAGGCGTAAGCACCGAAGGACTTGGGATCGGCCGGCATGGGCGTCGCCTCGTTCTGCACTTCCCACGGTGTCTTCGGCGGCCGCAGCACGGAGAGGGTGCTGATGTAGACCAGCCGGGAGATGCCGGCCTGCTTCATCGCGCTCACCACGTTCCGGGTGGCATCGATGGAGTTGCGCTGATGTGCCTCATAGCCTCCCGAGGTCTCTGCGGCAGCATGGACGACGACCTCGGCGCCCTGGAGCACCTTGGGGTTGAGCCCCCGGCCGAGATCGAGCGACAGCCACTCGGGGATGTTGGGATCTTCGGGATCGCCCCCGCGCCCGATTCCGCGGACTCGGATCCCGCGCTCAGTGAGCGCCCTCGCGATCTCTTTGCCCAGGAAGCCCCGCGCGCCGGTGAGTACGGCGATCCGCCCGCTCTCTGCGGCTCCGCCCACCGGCCTGGAGGAGGCCATATCGCTGGTCCCCACCGAGGCTCTGATCGTCTCCGCCAGCTGTTCGTAGACCCGGGTCACCCGGTCGAGGTGCTCGGCCGACATCGGCGGCGCGCCGCGGCCGGCGGCCGACTCATAGAATGCGCCCAGCAGCTCCGCGAGACCGGGATAGTCGCCGCCGCTCATGAGGCGCTTCGACAGGCTGCGGACCGTGCGCCAACCGAGCTGCCAGCCCTCGACGATTGGGTTGGCGATCTTCTCCAGCGCCTCAGTTCCCGGGTTCCCGGCCCCGATCACCATGGCGCGCACAAAGTCCGCCGTGAAACCGCCTCCGGCGCCGTAGACACTCAGCGAGGAGGCCACCGGCCGGGCCTGGAGGCTCACGCTCAGGCGCCCGAAGGTGGATCCCGCGCGAAAGAGGGCATGGAGATCGGTCGGCGTGGCCGAGCCGCTCACCAGCTCGAGCGAGGCCGGGTCGGCGGCAAACCGCTCGAAGGTCCCGATCAACAGGTAGAGCGGGTGGGGCACGATGTCGAGGAGCTGGGCCGACATCGCCCGGGGGCTTGCAGTATGCGCCTTGAGCTGCGGAGGCCGGAACGCGAAATGGCTGTCGATGAGACTCAGCGGTCCCAGCCGGGAGGCGCGATCGATCAGGGACAGGTAGGCCGGATCCCGCAGGAGCTGGTGGCCCCCGCAGACCAGGAGACCACGCTGGCGGGCGATGGCCAGCAGCTCCACCGCCTCGTGATGCGACTCGACGACCGGTTTCTCGATGTAGACATGGGCTCCGGCGAGCAGGGCCCGCCGGGCGGGGTCGAAGTGACGGCCGGCCGGTGTGCAGATGTGCACCAGCTCGGGGCGCCCCTCGCCGAATAGCTGGTCGATCGACTGGTAGGCCTGAGTGTGAGCGAGCGCGGCGAACTCCCCCGCTGCGCTCTCATTTTGGTCGTGGGCGCCGACCAGGTGGTACGGCGTGGGTACCCGCCGCAGGGCGCGCAAATGAAGGCGAGCCATTTGGCCGGTGCCAACAAAGGCCACCCGGAGGGAACCGGATCGGGAGTTTGTCTTTTCGTCCATGTCCGCTGTGGAAGGAGGTGGTTGCCGGTTCGAAGATAACCGACGGGCCCAGGCGATGGGCTCGGTGCTGATGTAGCAAGAGCGACGCCACCGGAGCCGGTTTGTCCGTGTTTGACCGCTGAGTGTTGCGCCTGCGCCACGCCGGGTGGCCGATGGAGATTGGCGGGACCGATGTGGCTACTCGGGCTTGAGTTGGGCCACCTCGGATGGCAAGTTGCGTTTGGGGGTGCGGCCCTCATCACCCGATCGAGCTCAAACCTGAAAGGAAAGCTGTGGATACATGCGGGAAGCCCAATCTCTTCCTCATCGGCGCGATGAAGTCGGGGACCAGCTCACTGCACGCCTATCTCTCCGAGCATCCGGCCATCTTCATGTGCGAGCCGAAGGAGCCCAGCTACTTCGTGACGCGGGAACAACTCCGAATCTGGTATCCCGAGATGGAGGAGCGTGGGTTTTGGAAGAGTGAGGATCGCTATTTGGATCTCTTCTCCGGGGCCCACGGCAGGCCGGTGATTGGCGAGTCAAGTACCTGCTACACCAAGCTGCCACAGATTACCGGGGTCCCGGAGCGGCTCGCTCGCTTCAGCCCCAACGCCAGGTTGATCTACATCATGCGCGACCCCATCGAGCGCACGATCAGCCACTTCTGGCATCTGGTCCTTCACCACAACGAGCGCCGCGACATGCTGACGGCCATCCGGGAGGAGACTCACTACCGGGATGTCAGCTACTACGCCATGCAGCTGGCGCCGTACCTCTCCCGGTGGGGGCGCGATCGCATCCTGACGCTGACACTGGAGGAGATGAACGCCGACCCGCATCGGACGATCAAGCGAATTTTCCAGTGGCTGCAAGTCGATGACTCGTTCGTACCGGGTGGACTGGAAACACCCGAGCACGTGACCCCGGACTCGATGGGGCAGGCGAGAGGTTGGACGATCGTCCATCGCCTGCGTCAGACCAGATTTTACCGCACCCTTCGCCCCGCGATTCCGGAAGGCATCCGGGCACTGGCCACCCGGCTCACCCGCCACACCGTCAACCGACGCGAGGTCGAGCTCGCTGCGGTGAAGGACTATCTCAGGCCGATTCAGTTGGAGCAGACCCGTGAACTGTCGGCCGTCCTGGGGCGCGAGTTCCCGGAATGGAAGACGCTGTACGCCGAGCGGCGCTGAGCTTCAGCGTACCACCATGCGCTTGAGGCCGTGGAGCCCGTTGAGGGCGGCCGAGGGCAGGCAGGCGGCGGCAAAGAGCGCGGCGGTTCTCAGTGAAACCCGCATCCCCCGATGCCAACCCTCCAGCAGGGTATGCCGCGCCCCACTTCGATCGAGCAGGGAAAGTTGAGCATACGCCAGCCGGTGCAGGAGACGGGCGCGTCCATCGCGGTAGGCCTCTTGGGCCGCCGAGGTCGGCTGGGGCCGGAGTTGGATGGCCCGATCGACGCTCAGGAGTGCATTGCGAATCAGGAGTACCGTGTTTCTGGTCGCGGTCAACGAATCTGATTGCGCCGCGCGCCTTCTGAGCAGTGGCGCCGGGATGACGGCAGTCTGGTAGCCTGCAGCCAGCCGGTGGAAATACTCAGTGTCTTCCGCCACTCGAAGCGATTCGTCGAATCCTCCGACCTCTTCGAACACCCGCCGGCGCATCACCACGCTGCTGGGAAACACGAAGTTGCCCCCAAACAGCATTTCGTAAACATCACCACAATAGGCCTCATACGATCCCGCTCCCGTCCGGATGGTGACTCTCGGGAGCCGGGCAGCGAACCACTGCTCCGGGCTGAGTCCGGTGTGGTCGAAGAACGGTACTTCGTCCGCCAGGCCCCGATGGTTGACCAGGGGAGTTCCGGAGGCGTCGATGGCCCGTAGACCGGTGCACGACCAACCGACCTCACTCTTCAGCCGCAGGACTTCGAGGTGAGCACTCAGGAAGTCCGGTGCCCACATGTCATCAGAGTCCAGGAACGCGATGTACCTGCCATGGGACTCCCGCATCCCACGATTCCTGGCGGCGGCCACGCCGGCATTCTCCTGACGAATCCATCGGACCGGGGGGCCAAACGCGGTGGCGACATCCGCGGTGCTGTCGGTCGAACCGTCGTCGATGACGAGAATCTCTTCCGCCGGGAGGGTCTGCTGGAGCACCGAGTGCAGGGCGTCGGGCAGAATGGCTGCCCGGTTGTAAGTCGGAATGACGACGCTGACCGAAGAACTAGCCGACACCGACGGATCCCTTGTCACTGGGAGCCTTCCATGCCGCGATCCCGCTCCGGGGCTCCGGTGGGCGAGAAGGATTGCTTCGGCCCCTCCCCTCGCTTCACTCGGGACAAGTCGGGGCCGCGCAATGACAGAACCCAATGATGAGGCAGCTGGTGCAGAGCTTCCCTAGCCCGGTAGACATTTTCGGAAAGATACCATGGTCGCTGGCTTCATTTCGTGGTACCATGTAGCAGACTCCGCCACTCGCACTCCAGTTTGACGACAAGCTTGAGGCTCCCCATGGATCCTGTATCACACCCAGGCCTCGCGGTGCGAGCCTTGCGGCAGCTGCGGGACGGCTGGAGCATCATCGGGACGACGCTCCTCCTTTTCCTGATACTCGAAATGGGGTACCGGGGACAAGCCGCCATCCGGGACCGGCTGCGCGAGGTCAGGGAATCGCGAATCGCCTGGTCACAGCATCCCTACGCCGGGCAGTCCTGGTTCCTGGGCCGCAAGGATTTCAACAATGGAGTCGTTGGTGCGTTGGGGATCGATAGCCGACTCGATCCCTATCGAGGCCACTGGTCCGAGCCGTTCTCGTCTCCACTCTTCAACATCGACTCCGCGGGCAGGCGCCTGACCGTGCAGCGACAGTCGGAATCGGCCAGCCGACGCCGGGTGTTCATGTTCGGCGGCTCCACGATGTTCGGCTACGACATGCGCGACTCCTTCACCATCGCCTCCTCCCTGGCGGCCCAACTCGAGGCCCGCGGATTGAGTGACAGTTATGTCCTGAACTACGGTCAACCCGGCTTCACGATCACCCAGGAGGTCAACACGCTCATCCTGGAGTTGGCCCGCGGAGCCGTCCCCGACGTGGTGGTCTTCCTCGATGGCTACAACGACATGAACCAGGGGCTCCGGCTTGGGGCGCCGGGGCGCCTAGTCGTCGCGCAGCAGGAGCAGCAGCTGATCGCCCTGGGCCGCCGGGGATTCTGGGCTGAGCTGATCGGCCTGGGCCGTCATTCCGAGTTGGTCAGCCGCCTCGGCGCCGTCGCTACATCCCCGGAATCTTCTCCCAAGCGGAAGGAACCTCCCGAGGTCATTTGCCGATCGATCGGGGCCTATTACGGGGACATGATGCGGTCGGTTCAGGCGCTGGCCCACGAGCGCGGCTTCCACGCCGTGTTCCTGATGCAGCCCACCCTCGAGGCCACTCGAAAGCCTCTTACGGTCTGGGAACGCTCCATTCCGCCCCTCCCCGATACCCCTCTGATCGGTCCCTGTACCGCCATAGTGGATTCGGTGCTGCGCCAGAGTCCCGACCGGGGATACCACTCGCTGGAGTCGATCTTTGACCGGGACACCTCCAGCGTCTTCCTGGACCAGAGCGGGCACATCACGGAAGCGGCTGGGGCCCGGGTGGCGGCTCAGGCCGCTGATCTGGTCGAGCCCTTCCTGCGGCGATAGGCCATTCAGAAACGACGAAAGCGGCGGATGACGCGATCGTGTACCAGGTTGGTCAGGTCGAGCCCGCGCCGCAGGACCTCGAGGGCTGCCAGCCCCACCGGCCCGATCGCCACCGCGGCTCCGAACCGCATCGTGGTCCCCCTATTGGTGAAGTGGCCGGCCTTGAGCGCGGCGAGAGGATCGGCGGCGCCGGGACCGAGAACCACCCGGGCGCCCCGATCGTTCCGGGCGTCGTGCTGATCGAGTCCGGCGACTCCGACCACTTCGGGTCGGCTCCTTCGGATCTCCTGCAGCAATCGGACGGCTCGGGGATCTGGTAGATATCGGGTGTTGTAGGCGGCGTTCCAGACCTCGATGGCATCGATGCCGCCCCGGACCTCCGGCGGCACCTGGTAGTCCGGCAGGAGGGGATGAGCGACGATAGTGAAGCCGCTCGCGCCGCGAGTAAGTGAAATGAACTCCGCCGGGGTGGTCGGCTGGATCCAACGGGTGAGCCCCAGGGCCAGGAGATGGAGGCCTGGGTAACCCGCAAACCGAAACTCCAGGCCCGGAATCAGCGTCACCTCGGCGTCGGAGAGCCGGGCACACTGCTCCCGGTAGCGGCCGAATACGTCAACCGAGAGGTCCTCGGCGTGATCGGTGAGGCCCACGAAACCGAGGCCGCGCTCGAGGGCAAACTCCCGCAGCCGTTCCAGCGAATCTCGCCCGTCGTGCGAGTAGTCGCTGTGAATGTGCACCACCCCCACCGGGGAGGGGGAGGTCAGCGCCGGTGCAGCCATTCGATGGTCTCACGGACCAAGGGCATGGGATCGTCCCACCGCAGAATCTCGTTGTGGTCGCCGGGGCGCCAGAGGATGAGGAAATCGAGCAGGGCGCGGAGGCGACCGGGGCTGCCGGGTGGCAAGGCCAGCTCGGCGTCGCTCCGCCGAATCCGGGCCAGCAGATGGTCCACGTCCCCCCACCACCAGCGGCTCCGCACCCCGACACGATAGACCGTCACCGGCTCCGGCCGCCCTCCCCGGGCCAGGTCGGCCAGCAGCAGCGGGAAATCGACACCGGCATCGATTGCCAGCTGCAGTGAGCCCCAAAAACGGCCGTTGATCTCCATCAGGTATGGGGTGCCACTGGCCTCGTCGACCTTGTACTCGATCATGGCCACTCCGCTCCAGGCAAACCGGTCCAGCAACGCCTTGGATTTGGCAACCAATCCCGGATCGGCGGCGATGCTCTCCCGGTAGACGCTGACCCCGCCCGAAGGGGGTTTTTCCCGAATCCGACGGTGGGCAAAGGCCGCGACGGTCCGCCCTTCCCAGACCAGCAGGAAAATACCCACACCGGGGCCGACGATCCGCCGCTGCAAGAGAATCGGGTAGGCGTCGGCCGGCAGCTGATCGAGCAGAGCCTCGAGTTGCCGCCGGTCCACCGCGTGCTGCACGGCGAGCTTGGTGCGCCCCCCCCCGGTCGCGGTCTCCGTGACCGAACGGGCGGGCTTGATCACCAATGGGAAGTGCAGGGTTTGGTCCCCCAACGCTGCTCTCGCGGGCACGTCGGCCAGGACCCGCTGTTCCGGAATGCTGATGCCCACTTCGGGCGCGGTCCGCAGGAGCAGAGACTTGTCCGAGATCCGGCGGAACCGCTCCAGATCGGGGAACGGTATCCTGATCCCGTCGAAGCGCTCCGGCCGGGACAGGATGGCGAGCAGGGCAGCATCCGTCACCGGGAGCAGGATCTCGATCCCCCATCGGGAAACTTGCTGCTGGACGGCCTCGGCAAACCCTTCAGGATCGGCGAGCGGATCCGGGAACGCCGCCTCTCCCTCCACGTACCGGGAAGCCCCCGCCAGGGAACGGCCCCGGGCTGAGCCGACATACGGTCGGTATCCCGCCCTTCCCAACGATCGGACGATGGCGAGCGCGGCACGCTGCTCGCCATCCGTCACCAGGACCGCGGGAGCTAGCGACAAAAGAGACCTGAGACTCGGAGGGCAAAGCCATTGAACGAAAGCCCGGACGGCAGGTTCAGACGTGGCAGGGCAAACCGGTTGGAGGAATGCCTGGGAAGCCAGCCACCCTCGATTCGCAGCGCGGCGGTGTATCCCGCCTCGGCCGCGGCCTGTTCGACAGCCGGTGAGGACAACCCGTAGGGATACGAGAGCCAGGGAATGGTCCGCTCGAAGCGGCTGCGCAACCACTGCAGTGGGCGTACCAGCTCATCGCGCAATTGGTCCGGATTGAGGCAGCAGAGATTCGGGTGGCTCCAGCTATGGGAACCGAGGCTGATTCCCGGGTGGCGGAGGGCCGTGCGGAGTTCCTCCTCACTGGC
The DNA here is from genome assembly GCA_041485505.1 of Gemmatimonadota bacterium. GTDB lineage: Bacteria > Gemmatimonadota > Gemmatimonadetes > Gemmatimonadales > GWC2-71-9 > JBDUEA01. Next base: position 20,875 of record JBGPJS010000002.1, read on the forward strand.
GCAGACCATCTCCGGTGGTACCTCATGGACCGCCGAGCCGCCCCCCGCGGACGACCGCCGGACCGCCATATCGTCGCCCCGGAATTCAAGGAGGGCGCGGGCCCGGAATTCCTCCGGGAGACCCTCTCCGGTCACCGGGGCCAGGGCATCCCACCAGAATGAGCGACCTCCCAGGAAATTTGGCGCGACGAAGATCGTAGCCGGAAGCCCGCGCCGAGACAATTCCTCGACTCCGGCCGTGACCGCGCCGCGGTAGGCATCGTCGAAGGTAATGACGACCCGGGGCCGGCCCGGGCGCCCGCCCGGCTCGGCCAGCGCGCGCTCGAGGGGCACCACCTCCACCCGCCCGGCCAGGTGATCCAACTGCGCCGCGAACTGACGCCGGGGGAGGTGCAGCGATCGGTCCCCCGCCGGAGGAGCACCATCCGAAACGATGTTGTGATAGGCCAGGGTGAGGGTCCGGCCTCGTTTGAACGCCGCGGCGACCCGGGCGGGGCCGCCCAATCGGAGCATCCCCTCGACGGCGGCCTTGATCGGTGGGTAGCGTGTCATCCGAACGTCCGCAGGGGGAGGTAGACCGGGGCGCCCCATCGGATCGCTGGCCCCGTGTCCGGCCGCAAGTTGCTGCAGGAGATGCGCCAACTCAAGCCCACGAACCGTTGATCCCAACCGCGGCAGTGCCGGTTATCTTCCGGCCAGCGCATCCCCCTCACCGGGCGCCTCCGTCGGCACCGGCCAGAGTGCGCGGCCTCATCGACGGAGAACCCCCAACGGGCATGGCGGGCACCGCTCTTCACCGAACCGGGCGTCCGCCGGCTCAACCCTGCGATCCAGCGATGAACGACACTTCCCGCGGTGTGAAGAACATCGCCCTGATGCTCGAGTCCGACGGACCCGGTGGGGCAGAGTTCATGCTTCTTCAATTGGCCGACGGGCTCAGGCGCCGAGGGCACTTGATCTGCCCGGTCCTGCCCACCAGGGACAATAGCTACCTCGCCCCGCGGTTCCGGGATCGCGGGATCGAGCCCGAATTCTTCACTCTCCGGCGCCCGGTCGACTGGCGCTGCCTCAGGGGCTTGGTTGACATCTTCGAGCGGCGCGGGGTGGAGCTGGTGCACAGCCACGAGTTCACCATGGCTGTCTACGGTGGAGCAGCTGCCCGGCTTACCCATCTCCCGTACGTCATCACCATGCACGGCAACCGGAATTTCGCGGCGCGGTGGCGACGTCGGGTGGCGCTCCGCTGGGCGATTCGGGGAAGCATCGGCGCGGCGGCGGTGTCTCGCGCCACCGGCGATTTCATCGAGACCTCTCTGAAGCTCGCCCCGGGATCGGTCGGGGTGGTGCCGAACGGGATCGACTACCAGCCCGGAAAGCGGGACCCGGTACGGGAGGAACTCGGACTGACACCGGAGGAACCCCTGATCGTCGCCGTCGGCAACCTCTATCCTGTGAAGGGTCATATTGTGCTCCTGAAGGCGCTGGGCGAGCTTCACACCCGGGACCCGGCACTCCCGTGGCGGGCGGCGATCGCCGGGCGAGGGAGGGAGGAGCCGAACCTTCGGGCCTTTATCGCCGAGCATGGGCTGGGCGACCGGGTGAGGCTCCTGGGATACCGAAACGATGTGCCCGATGTGCTTGGCGCGGCGGACATCTGGGTGATGCCTTCGCTGTCCGAGGGTCTGCCGCTGGCCCTGCTGGAGGCGATGTTCGCCGGGAAGGCGATCGTCGCTTCACGAGTGGGTGGAATTCCCGAGGTCATCCAGGAGGGTCGGAACGGCTTCCTGGTCGAGCCGGGGGACGCGGTGGGGATGGCGACAGGGCTGGAACGTCTGGTCCGGGACCCGGTTTGTCGACAGGCATTTGCGCGTGCGGTACGGGATCAGGCCGTCAGGGAGTACACTCAGGAGCGGATGGTCGACTCCTACGAGAGGCTCTATGGCTTCAGGCCTCCGGAGTCCTCGGGGTCGCCCCCTCACCCCGCTGCTCCGCCGAATGTCCGCCAGTGATATAGGCATCCCCCTTGGACACAGCGGCTAGCAGCTCCGCCCGCCGCTCCGGAGTGAGGAACCGAATGTCGTATTTCATGTAGTCAAATTTGGGAAGGGTGGCCAGCCTCTCTCGGTGCTTTCCTAGATACTCTTCCAGGGTGCAGACCACCTTGGCCGGATTTCCCACGCAGACGGTGTTGGCCGGCAACGACCGGGAGATCACCGAACCGGCGCCGACGATGGTACGGGGCCCGATCTCGACGCCGGGCAGGATGATGGTCCGCGCCCCGATGTGACAGGACGGGTGGATGAGGACCCGACCGATCCGGGCGGCATCGAGGAACTCGTCCATCTGGGCATCGTGCGCCAGGATCAGGCATTCCGGACCAAACCCGCAATCGTCCCCGATGCTGATCAGAAAACAATGGCTGACGTCAATGAAGGTCGAGTCGGGGAGCAGAACCCTCTCGCCGATGCCCATTCCAAGTTCCCGCAGCCGCGCCCACCGGCGTTCCCGGCGGATCTCCTCGAACCGGCGCTTGAGCCGAGCGGCCAGCGCGAACACCACGCCGGAGAGCGTCATCGGGATCGGCCTCTGAGGATCTGCTTGGCTCGTTCCACCCCGCCGACGCACTGCAGCAGGGCCGGCAGATCTCCTGAGTATGCGAAGCGAGGCACCACAAAAGGTGCTTCGGGGGAGCTCCGGAACCGAGCGGTCTCCGCATAGCCCGGTACTCCCACCACCCCACCGGCGATCCCCAGCGAGCGAAGAACGGCAATCTCCCGCTCTCCGAAGTCCCCCAGGCGCCCGTTGGGGTAACAGAAGACCGGAACGGGATACTGCAATTCTGCCCGGAGCCTCTTCCAGGAGTCGGTGAGCTCCCTGGCGGATTGGTCGTCCGAGATGCGCGAGAGAACCGGGTGAGTCACCGTGTGGGGGCCGAAGGTCATCCCGTTCCGTTCACTGGCCCGGGCTTGATCCCACGACATCGGGGCGTACTGCGACGGCGGCCGGTCGGGAACTTCAACCCCCGCTGCCGAGGCCAGCCGCCCGATTGCGGCTAGCTTCTCGGTCTCCGGGACCTCCTTGCAGCGCTCGATGAGATCCAGCTGGGCCCGCCTTCCGGCCGGGCCGGTGGTGGCGCACACCAGGCGCTCGGAGCCCAACTGGACCGTTACCTCCGACGCATCAGTGTGGCGGAAGACGTAATCGACCCGGTCCCACCAGAACCAGAGCAAGCCGTCGAGGAAGCCAGTGGTCAAGAATGTGGTGACCGGGCAGTCGAATTCCGCAAAGATGGGAGCCGCGACCGTGGCGTGATCCAGGTATCCGTCATCGATGGTGAAGGCCACGGCCCGGGTGGGTACGCCTCCGTCGGCGAGGCGGTTGAAGAGCTCCTGGAGCGAGAGCAGCGGGTAGCGGTGGCGGCGGAGATGGGCCAACGACTGGCGCAGCGCCTCGGGGTCGTGACCCACCGTGCCGAGCTCGGGGTCACGAAAGCGGTGGAGCATAAGGATGGTTGCCCGTCCGCGCATCAGCGGGTAGAAGGGCGCGGAGGCCCCGGGCAAGGTCAGCGCCCTCAGCAGCACACGCTTGAAATAACCCATGCCGTCTCAGTCCGCGCTGGTCGCGTGAAGGGCTGGCGGCGACGGTCTGGGGGACTGGGCGCAGCGGGCGACGGCGTCGAACAACAGGCGCGCCTGTCCCTCGCGGCTGAACCGCGGGTCCCTGGCCAGGGGAGTCGGCCGTATACCAGCCGCGAATTGGAGGTAGCGCGCCCGCAGGACCCGGGCGAGGCCATCCAGATCCGCCGACGCGACGACATCCGCCTCGGTTCCCTCCAGCAGCTGCGCGGTCGCGCTTGCCGGCTCGGCCAGCGCCAGAAGCCAGGCCTCGAAGCGCATGTACTCGAAAATCTTCGAGGGAATCGCCATGTCGCTGTCCTGGGGAAGGCTCAGAAGCATGGTGGCGCCAGCCAGGAACTCCAAAGCCTCGGTCCTGGGTCGGTACGGCCCCGTGCGCACGTATTCGCCGATCCCTTCTCCCCGTGCCAGCGTCGCCACCGGCACGCCGCCATAGCTGTCCCCATTCCCGATGAACTCAATTCCGAACTGCTCGGAAGAAAGCCTCAGCTCCTGGATTACTCGCGCCGCCGCCTTGAACAGGGGACGGGGGTCCCGATCGAGGTAGATCGATCCGGCGTAGGCGATCGTGAACCGTCGGCCTCCCCGGGGGGGTGGAATCACCTCGTTGTCGTATCCGTTCATCACCGTGAGGAACTCGGCGCTCACGGTCGGGTACGCGGCACGGAGGGCACACCTCGAGGGCTCGGTGTTGGTCACGATCAGGCTGGCACGGGCCACCGCGCGGCGCTCGTATTTTCGCGCCAGGCTGAGCCAGAGTGGGCTCCCGATATGGGCCGGTAACCTCTGGACAAGGGTCCAGGGATCTCGCAGGTCCATGATGAAAGGAAGGCCCGTACCGAGCGAGGTCAACCGGCCGGCCTCGTGGGCCATATGAGGCGGCCCGCAGGTAATGACCGCCGCGTGAAGCCCGGAAGCCGCGAGCGCAATGGCGACGGTTCCTGCTTCCGCTGCCCAGGCCTGATCGCGGTGATACTCAAGCCAGGCCTGATGGACCCGGCGCCACCCTCTGGGACGGGCCAGCTCCCAGCGGAGCTCGGCGCGTCCGAACGAGGCGGGCGACTTGGTTCGGGCAACCGTCCGCGGCTCCGCGCCCGCTGTCGTCGAGCTCGGCTCTCCGGACCCAGTCCGCAGTCGTCCCCGCCAGCGATGCAGGTTCTGCTCGAAACGCTCGATGAGCGTTGGCCTTCTCCGGACTCCGTAGACCCGGGTCCCGGCCGGAAGGTCGGCCAACCGACTCCGGTCAGGGTGGAGAATGTCGGCCGGATCAAGCGTGACGACATCGAGTCCCCAGCCATACTGGGCGGCGAAGCCTGCAAACTTCTGCCATCGCAAGCCGCCGACCGCTTGCGCCGGAGGAAAGAGAAAGGTGATGAGCAGGAGCCTTGATCCCGAGGCGGGAGGGCCATCGGCGACGAAAAACGGCTGGGGCGCCGCGGGGGCCGAGGCACGGCTCACGGGGCTATCTGGAACGACACGCGGCGGTGTACAGATACTCCGACAATCCCAACAGGCCTTTGAGTTTGTCCTTTAGAGAAGGAGATTCAAGATCCTTCGCGCGGCAACGTCTATAGTCTTCCCATTCCTCATACCCCACCTTGAAGCCGAGCCGCTCGAGGAACCGGCGAGCCCGCTCCAGCGTAAACGTATGCGGGTGTCCCCGATCGATCTTGAGCTTGGCCAGGATCTCATGCTCGATCGCGCCAAACGGCGGATGCAGGTTGAGCGTGAAATACAGCAGGCCGCTCGGCTTGAGTACCCGGTGAATTTCCAGCATGACGGCTTCGGCGTTGTGGACGTGATCGATGACGTTGTCGAGAATCACCAGGTCGAAAACGCCGGCTTCATACGGTATCGTCTCCGCTTGTCCCTGGACGTACTCCACCCCGGGGGTCCGAAATTGGGTAAACGCCGGCTGGGAAGAATAAAAGTCGGACAACGGATCAATCGCGGTGCGTTTGCCTGCCTTGAGGTAGGCCACGATCCCCACCGGTCCGCTGCCGACCTCCAGTACGGATGCCTGCTCGAGCGATAGCGGTTGGTCGACGCTGGCCTTGGTCAGAATCTCCACGCAGTGGTCCGCCTTCCACTGATACCAGGTAAGCGCTCCCGCACCCTGGTCAATGCGCTGCGCGCTCCGCTCCCAGAACGAGCGCTCGTATTTTTGGGCCTCACGCCATCTCTCTTCGGACACCATAGTTGGGGTTCTCCTTATTAGTCCTGCTCACCCCCGCTCGGGGGACAGACTAGCAAACTAAGCCGATCCCTCGACTCGAGGAACCGTGCGCGTGGAGTCCGCGCCGGTCACCGGCCACGATCCCGGAAGACCGCCACCACCGCCCGGACCCGGTCGCGGTGGAGCAGGTGCAACAGGATGAGATAGGTCAGTGCGCCGGCCCCGACCTCCAGCGCCAATCGGGCCGACAGTGGCCAGTGCCCGGGCATCGTGGCCCGGATCAGGAGCACCGCGCCCGCCATGACCACCGACGCGCTCAGGGCGGGCCACACTGCCTTGAGATAGTCCATGCCCGGCAGGGCGATGAGGCGGAAGACGGTACGGAATACCGGGATCATGACCAGCGGATAGCCGATGATCCAGGCCGCCGCGACTCCCGCGGTGCCCCAGCGCGTTCCGAAGTAAAACATGGGCGGCAGCACCGCCAGCGCCAGCAGGCTGAACTGCATGCTCCGCCGGGCCTGTCCCACGGCGGGGAGGAGGTGCCCGAAGATGGTGGTGATCGAGCGGAACCCGGCGTAGAACGCCAGCAGTCGGAGCGGTAGGATGGCCGGCCGCCACCGCTCGCCCAGCACCACCGGTACGAAGTCCTCCGCCACGGCGGCCAAGCCGAGGGAGGCAGGGAAGGTGATCAGGGCGAGGCCCTCGGTGAGTCGCAGCACGTATCGCCGGAGGGCGGGGAGGTCATGCTGGACGGCGGAGAAAATCGCCGGGATTACTCGGCTAACCAGCCCCGCGACCCGGTCCACCGGGACGCTTGCAATCGTCCAGCCGATGGAATAGAACCCCAGCGTCGCCACCCCCAGCACTCGCCCGACCAGGGTGAAATCGGCGTTGCTGTACCCGTACCACGCCACCCGGGAGACTGCAATGTCTCGTCCGAAGGTAATCGCCGAAGAAATACTCTTGAGGTCTCTGGGCCAGGCCAACCGGTGCGGGTGCAGATAGAAGAACGCCGAAGCCATCACGACGCCGGTGATCAGGTTGCTGAATACCAGGGCCCAATAGCGAAATCCGAGGAAGGCAAGACCGAGGGTACACGCTGTGCCGACCACGGCCTGCAGGCCGTCCATCCAGGCCAGCCGGCGGAACTGAAGCTCCCGCTGCAGCAGGGAGCGAGGAACCACCTGCAGTCCGGCCGTGATGAAGGTCGCGCCCATCGCCGACACTACACCGGCGACGGCTCCCTTGCGGAAGAAGGCCGCCACCGGCAGCGCCGCCGCCGCCGAGCCCAGCGCCAGCAGGAATCCCAGAATGACCGAGACTCCTCCGAGCCTGGCGATCTGGTCCTCCGAGAGGTCGCGCCGCTGCACGATGGCGGCGCCGAGACCCAGTTCGCTTACCAGGGTGATCAGACCGATGAAGACGCTGGCGGCGCCGACCAGGCCGAAGTCGGCCTCGGTAAGCAGCCGTGCCACCACCAGCATGGACACCCAGCTCAGCAGCTGGGTGAGCCATTTCATTCCGCCGGTCCAGGCCATTCCACCCATCAGCGAGCGGTCGAGCCTGCGGCGTTCCTCCGAATGCCCGGCCGGTGGGGCTGCGTGGTGCTCGGGGTCCAGCTGGGTGCTCAATCAGTCTCCTGGGTAAGCCCGCTCACCGACGCCAATCGTTTGTCCGGCGGAAGCAACCCGCATCAGCAATACTAATGCCCTCCCCGCCTCGATTCGGGCCGTCCAATTCTCTCTTCAACAGTTCAGGTTTGAGTTCGGTTAGCACCAACCGGCCGGGCCAGCGGAAAGGCCAACTCGACCTCGGCGCGGGAACCAATCCAGCGGACCGCGAGAGCCTTCCCACCTCACAGGCCGCCGGCAACGAGGGGGGGCCAGAGCGGCACGGGCGAGAGGGTGAAGCGGGAATGCAACATATGTTAGTGGAGCGCCACATCCGATGACCCGCCCACCACACTCCAACGAGAAGAGTGTAGTTTTCCGTCCATGGCACCTTGCTTGCGCCTGACCGCGCGCCGGCTTGGCGGGTCTGCTGGCTCAACTGTGGGTCTGGCGGGGGAATTCCCCAAGATACTGGACGGCTCATGAGATCAACACCCGAGTCCCCCTCCTCCCCGCGAGGTTCGCGGGGCGGCAACCAGAGGAGTACCCGGGCCGATACCGAAACCAGGTCGTCAGATCCCAGCCCGGGGCCCGACACCATATCATCTGGTGCGCCTGAAATCAGGCGTCTTGCTCCCTGGCAATGGGCCGTGGCCGGGAGTGTTCTGTTGGCCCATGTCATCTTTGCCTGGCTCTCGCGGGTTCCTGGCGTGAGCAGTCGGAATGACGACGCCACCTATCTGCTCCTGGCCCGCTCCCTTCGCTCTTTTCACTACGCGAATTTCGAAATCGGCGGAGCCGCGGTTCATTCGCAGTATCCGCCCGGGTATCCCGCAATTCTGGCGGTGATCGGCGCGCTCCTGGGGGACCGGTTCGATTTCTACATCGCAGCCGGGATTCTGGCCTCGGCCGGCGCCCTCGGCCTCACCTTCCTGCTGGCCCGAAGGTTCCTCTCCCCCGGCCTCGCGCTGTTGATGCTGGCAGCGGCCGGACTCAATCCCCAGGTGATTAGCTACGCCGGCAACGCCGTGAGCGAGACCTGGTTCATGGCCCTCGTGATCCTGGGGCTCTGGGCCGCACTCTCGCTCCCCGGTTCCCGGCGTCAGCTCTGGCTGGTCACCGTCACCGTCATCGCCGCCGCCCTCACCCGCACCATCGGTGTCGCCCTGGTCGGGGCTGTCATCGTCGCCTGGCTCCTGGATCGGCGCTTTCGGGATGGGTTAGTGGTGGGCCTGGCCGCGGCCTTCATGGTGGGCCCCTGGCTGCTGTGGAGTGCCCTCGCGCCGAAACAGGCGGTTGGCCGTTCCTACGCCGCCGACGTGGTCGGGATATCGGCGACCGGTTCGTCGCCCTTGCTCCACGCGCTTCGGTATACTCTGGAATTCAAGCTTCCGCGTTATGTCACTGAAAGCCTCTCGGCCGCGTTCGCGGTGCCGACCATCGAGGGTACCATCGTCGACAATGTACTCTGGACCCTGCTGATCGTAGGGCTGGGTATCCTGGGGCTGTACGCCCTTCGGCGGCGCGGCCGGATTCTGATCCTCTTCCTGGGGTTTTATGCCGCCGTACTGCTGGCCTGGCCCTGGGCTCGGACCCGGTATCTGATTCCGTTGGTGCCGCTGCTGACGCTGGTGTTGCTGGTGGGCGCCTGGGAGCTGGGCCGGCGCTTCGGCCCCCGACTCGCCTGGGGGGGTAGCCTCTGCCTCTGCCTCACTCTCGAGGTGGAAGGAGTCCGAGGCGACGTCGCCGGGGTGCAGCAGTATGCCAACTGCGATCGCGGGAATCCCACCGCCTCCCTCGGATGCTTCAACCAGGATCAACTCAGCTTCTTTGCCGCCGGGCGCTTTACCGGAGGGAGCACCCCGGCTTCCGCGATCATCCTCACGTCCAAGGAAGCGACCTTCGCGTACTATGCCAATCGACGCACCCTGTTCGCGGGTCGGGTGATGGACGGCCCCACCGAGAATTTCCTTCCCTGGCTCCGAAGGGAAGGGATCGATTACATCATTCTCGGGCGGACCACCCACCAGGAGATGGAAAAACTGAGCGAGACCCTGTTGGCAGTCTGCGACCATCTGGAGTTGGTGCGGGCTTTTCCCCCGCATACCTACCTGTTCCAGATCGCCCCGGATGATGCCACCCCTGGTCCTCTGGCCTGCCGGGCTCTCTCGAGCTACCGGGCCGACCAGAGCCAGCTCCTGCCGGCGCGATAACCCGTTGTGAGTTCAATGGTTCCCATTTTCATGTCGGGGCCTTGTCGGGAGCCGCCACGATCGGCGTACCTCGCTGGATGGCATCACATTTGCCCTTCACCGGCTCCAGTAACCCCGGTGGGTAACGGGGTCTTGCTGCGATACTCAGGCTCACATCGGCAAACCCGGGAGACACCGTGCCAACCACGATTCGTGACGGGCTGGCAGGCCGCCGCCGATTCGTGCATTGGTCCATTTTCCTGCGACACGATCGTGCTGCCAGTGTCATCTGAGGATAGGCCGGCGCGGGCCGGTCCAGCGCTCTCGATTGTGGTGCTCTCGGACGGTCCCCTGGCCCGCCTGGAGGCCGCTTTGGCCCCGCTCGTTCCCGCGTGCCGGGCAGTCGGTGTGGAAGTGGTGGTGGCCCGCGCCGAGGCCGGGTCTGAGGTTGACGACCTGACCAGAAACCACCCGGACGTGCACTTTGCCTTTGCTGCTGCGGGAGCGCCCGAAGCCGAACTACGGGTCCTCGGAATGACCACGGCCACAGGGGACATCGTGCGACTCATCGATGATCGTCAGGACGGAGTCGATTGGACCCGGACCCTGATGAGCTGGTCCGGTGTGCTCACCCCTGCTTCGCTTGGTGAAACTTCCTGATGCCTTGGCCCCACCTCCCATGACCTCCACGGCCTCCCCCACGGGACGCGAAGTAACCCCGCTGCAACCCGGCGATCGAGTTCTGATTGTCGGGGCGGGTCCCGCCGGTCTCACCGCCGCCTACCTCCTGAGCCGGCAAGGGTACGGGGTGACGGTTCTGGAGGGGGACGACATGGTGGGCGGGATCTCCCGCACCTCCCAGTACAAGGGCTTCCGCTTCGACATCGGCGGCCACCGCTTCTTCACCAAGATCGCTCCGGTAGAGGCGCTCTGGCATGAGATCCTCGGGCCGGAGTTCATCTCGGTGCCTCGTCTTTCCCGCATCCATTACAACGGGAAGTACTTCGATTACCCCCTCAAGGCGACCAACGCGTTGCGGGGTCTCGGAATCTGGAATGCCTGCCTGATCGTGTTGAGTTACCTGCGGGCCCAGCTCTGGCCCAGCCCGGTGGAGGAGAACTTCGAGCAGTGGGTGTCCAATCGCTTCGGAGGGCGGCTCTACCGTATCTTCTTCAAGACCTACACCGAAAAGGTCTGGGGCATCCCCTGCACCGAGATCCGAGCCGAGTGGGCGGCCCAGCGGATCCAGGGGCTCTCACTGGCCAAGGCGATTCTCTCAGCGGCGTCGCTCAACAAGCGCTCCACCAAGATCAAGAGCCTCATCAACGAATTTCAGTATCCCCGCTTGGGGCCGGGGCAGATGTGGGAAATGTGTCGCGATCGGATCCGGGAGATGGGCAACGAGGTGCTGATGCAGCACGGGGTAACGGCCATCGAGGTGGAGAACGGTCGGGCGGTGGCGGTCCGGGCCACCAC
>JBGPJS010000003.1:0-28517 GCA_041485505.1 Gemmatimonadota bacterium
CTTCGCGGGGATCGTCAGTGGTGTTGAGCCGGACCTGCTGGTCGAGACCACCTTGCCGGATCCGGAGCTCGACCTGCCCATTACCCGCCTGGACGCACATCACATCGCGAGGACAGCGGGAATCGCCGATCAACGCCTGAAACCCGATCTCGATGTCGGTGTCATCGAGCCGGGCGGACTGGCCCACGCGGAGCTGGAAATCCTGATTTGTCGGGACACCGGTGGCTCCTGGGGTGGAACAGGAGAGGGTTGCCACAACGAAGAGCCCGGAGAGGGGGCGCATGGAACACCTCCAGTGCGAGCGTCGGCCCGGTCGCATCATGGCAACAGGATCGAGTCCGCGCCGAACGCCTTATGCACGTGACATCCTCCCGGTGCGTCGACGATCCAGAGCACGCCAAACTGGCTCTGCCCCTTGTCGCCGAAGAGGAGGACGGTGTCTCCCGCCTGGCGGATCTGATTCTTGAAGAGGTCCTCGAATCCGACATAGGTTCCGGTCGGGAGGAACCCGACCTGGTTCGGCGTCAGGGCCTGGCCGGTACGGGGAATGCTGTCGTGGAGGCTCACCCCGGTGACCGGATTGCCGGCAAGGTCGTAGACCTTGATCAGCAGCTCGCGATACTCCGCGGTGCAGACCGGCGGTGACGAGGCGCTGTCGCAGGCTGATCCGGTCGCGAGAGCGAGTGCGAGGAGAAAGGACGAAGCGCGCAAACGGGAGATTCTCGACCTACGAGGGCTTGGCTTCCCGGCACACCGTAAGCAGCATCTCCGCCGGCACCGGCGCCATCACGGTGTGCGAAGTATTGGGCGGCAGGACCACCAACTGCCCGGCGGCCAGCTCATGGGCGGCGTCGGCGACCCGGACCGAGAGCCGGCCGGACAGCACGTGAATGGTGACGACACCATCGGCGCGGTGTTCCTTCAGGTGGCCGCCGGCATCGAAAAGGAAGAGCACCTGTGTGAGGGGGCCCTGCCGGTAGAGAGCGATCTGGCGGTGTCCCGCGACCGCGGCGTGTGGCTCAGCCCGAAGAGCGGCGGCGGCGATGGTCAGGTCAATCGAGTGCGCCGGGCCAGCGAAGCGTTCCTGCGGATGTTCGCGAAGTCGCGTTGGGGCACTCATGGGGATCTCCTGCCGGGTAGAGTCATTCGCTCGCGTTACTGACGACGATTCCCTGCCAAACGTCGCGGCGCCGGGTCACCCGAACTCGGGGCCACGCGAGCCCCTTCGCCGGTGTGAGCGCCAACAGGGCGAAGGTGATCGCCTCGCCGCTCGCGGTTTCCGGTCCGGCGACTGCCAACGCCACACAGGCGGTGTGGCCCTGCGGCCAGCTCGGCGTATCACGCCGCGCGCTGCAATCCCGCCAGGCGCCAAGGAGCAGGTGGTGTCCGTCATGCTGGGAGAGCGGAAGCCAGGCCGGGTCGAGGATAGCATTCACCGGGCGACGCTCCGGAACGAAGAAGGCCGGAGCCTGGGCCGGGAGGTCGATGACCCGCGGCTCCACAATCAGGGTATCACAGGGGGACGCCGCGGTACAGAGCGCGCCCCATCCGCTGGGATCCGACTCCCATGGCGCGCTGGCCAGCGCGGCCAGGGCAGCTCGCTGAACCACCTCGGTGGTGACGGGAGCCGAGGAGGTGTGCACCTTGCGTTCTGACCCATGGCATGCGAGACAGGCAACCGAGAGAATGAGCGGGCCGATGGGGCGGAGGGTCCTCATGCCATCAAGTATAGCGGTTACCAGCGCCAGGCGTGTGAAGTAAGCGGCTGGCGCATCAGTGAGCAGGCTCGATCTGGCGGACCCGCCAAGGGTAACCTGTGACCGGCGGGCTCGTCACACGGAGAGGCGCCGATCGTAGGGCACCTGCTCTCCAGACTCGAGGAACCGTTTCAGAATGCGCAAATACATCGCCCAACAATAGCAGGAGGTACGGTAGTGGGCGTTCAGCTCTGGCCACCCCGTGTGGTAGAACCCCACCTGCGTCATGCCGTCGACGGCAGCCAACCTGAAACCCACCCGAGTGCCCCTCCAGTCGGGATCGGCACCGGCAATCTGGAGCTCGAAGTTGGCGCCGGGAACGTACTGGGTAGCCTTGGCGCGCCAGTCATACTCGGGGCCGAACCAGAGCTGGTACTCGGCGCCGAGCTGAGGGGTCCCGGACGACCGGGCGGTCCACCAGCGATCCAGGCCTGCCGGAATACTGATCGCCTCGAACACTGCCGGGGCAGGGGCTAGAATCGGGAAGTCATGAAAGATGTCCGGCATACCACCTCCGGTGCGGCCCGGGGCGTGAACTCCAGCTCACTGGGCACAGGGGTTCTGTCGGAATGTAGCAAACTGTTTGGAGGGTCGGGGCCGGGAATCGAGCGTAGGTCTCGATGCTGTAAATCAGGTCATTTCGTCCTTCCGTCGTGCTCTCCCCACGAGCACCGTGATGTTGTCGCTTCCGCCCCGTTCCAGGGCCAGGTCCAGCAGCGTCCGGCACACCTGCTCCGATGACTCCAGGTCTCTTAGCCGATCCCTGATCTCGGCGTCGGACACATGCTTGGTCAGCCCGTCGCTGCAGAGGAGCAAGACACCGCCGCGCCGAATGTCCAGGCGAGTCACCTCGGGTGTCGCCTCCTCACCTCCGATCGCGCTGATGAGCACGTGACTGAAGGGCGATGTCGCCACCCGCTCCGGCGGCAGGACTCCCCGGTCCACCAGATCTTGCGCCATGGTCTGGTCCCGCGTGACCTGCCGCAGGACTCCGTCGACGTAGTAGTAAAAGCGGCTGTCCCCGACCTGCACCACATATACCCACGGCCACACGGCGATAAAGAGGGTCAGCGTCGTGGCCATGCCCTTCGCCGAGGCTTTCTCCCCGGCCTCCTTGGCACGGGCATCCGATTGCGCCCGCACCGCGCTGTGTGCCTCCAGCGCCGCGGTGCGCAGCGCCTCAAAGAACGCTTTGTCGGCGGACGATCCGGCGGTGTGATAGCACCGCATCGTCGACGATACGTACCGGGTAATCGTTTCCGCGGCGAGCTGACTCGCCTCGCCCCCAGCGCCGCCGCTCGCCACGCCGTCGGCCACCAGCATGATCGTGGCCAGTCGCTCCCCCCTGAGCGGGAGTCGGTCGGGCTCCGGTAGGCTGGTGCCGTGGATGACGACCTGCGGGTGTACCGTGCAGAGCAGGAAGTGATCCTGATTTTCGCTGCGGACCTTGCCGGGGTGAGTCAGTCCGAAGAGATCGAGCTCGTCGTCTCGCGGCCTCCGGCCGGTCTCGGTGGGAATCGTGGTGGTGAGCAGAGCGGCGAGTGCCATCGGCGCCTCCCAGGCTATCCTCCAACCGTGCGCCCTGCCGGGTTGAGCCGGTCACGCGGAGTCGGTAGTCGGCCTTACGATATGTGTCATCGGTTACCGTGCATTACGATGTGGGTTCCGATGCTCTGGCGCAAGGCCGGTGACGCTCAAGCATCCGGACTGGTGGGTGGATTGGTCCTGCGGTGAATCAGGCCACCGCCACCACCGCGAGGACCACTTCGACGATCGCCACCACCTGCTGCGCGGTCCGCACGGTGACACTGGCGAAGTGGAGATGTTGCTTCCGCTTGACGGTGGCATCGAGGGTCAGGCGTGGCTCCGTCACGTCCACCGGGGCCCGGAATACCGCCCTCGTTTTCACCAGGCGCGGTTTGCCGCGCTGGCCATTGGCCCAGGCCCAGAGCGCGACCAGTTGTCCCGCCCCTTCGATCATCATCGTGCCGGGGAAGATCGGGTCATCGGGAAAGTGCTGGGCATATACCCAATGAGACTCGCCAAGGTCGATCTCGCCGCTGATGGCGGCGCCGTCCAGTGCGGTGACTCGGGAAACCTGGCGCATTTGTTGAACGGGAAGATAGGTGGCGTCAAGATCGATCAGGCCGGGACGGTCAGCGGCGAGGCAATTCGAATCCATCAGCGTCTCTTTGGGAGTGGAAGGGCGGGCACCCGGTCACGGCTAAAAATGCTCGGCCATATAGCGACGAGCCCACAAGATGCCAAGACCGGTGCCGATAGTGCTGAGGATGTACGCGGTCATGGTCCCGAAGAACTGGCCCAGCCACCAGCCCAGCGCCCCGCCGACCGTACTACCCACAAGCCAAAGGAGCTTGGACATGGAGGGGAAGAGCTATTGCGCCTGCGAGAACCAGCCTGAACGCCGAGGCGCGGGGTCACGCCTCGGGAGTGAGATCACCATTCGAGGATCCCGAGCTCATCGAAGAAGGCGGTCACGGCAACCAGCGCGGGGAGAGTGGGTGCCCGCTTGAAGGCGAAGGCCGCCTCCCGCAACGGGGGAGTGGCGGCTTGTCCGGTGCGCTGGCGGTACTGCCGATGGGTCTCACCCAGCTCCCGGAATACCTGCTTGAGTGATGCGGCCTGGCGCGCCTCCGCCGCCTCCTCCGCGCTCGGGGCGGAAAGCCGGGCTGACGCAGTCTGACGGGCGCGCCGCGCTCGGGGGCGTGACGCGCTGGCTCGGCGGTCGAGCGCCAGACCGGCGGCGGCCACCCGTTCCCGAACGCGATCGGTCAGGGGTCGGAGAGGTTCGGAAGCCGACGAATTTGCTGGACGAGGAGACATTGCGGACACCAGCCTCTGCGGGAGGAATCAATGGGGCGAGCGCGCCCCCGCGAGCAGCGACCGCCTTCATGAAACCTAACGGGGTCGACCCGACTTTAGGAGGGGTAAGGCGAGGGAACCGGCCGGCTCCGTGAATCGCCGACATCTACCGGCCGCACCATCCGGACGACCGGCAGGGTGAGTCCATCCGGCAGGGGAGCCTCGAAACGCTCGCAGGGCGCAAAGCCAAAGGCGGCGTAGAGCGGTTCTCCCGGGAGCGTGGCGATGAGTTCCAGGCGACGAAAACTACGGAGGCGGGCCGCGTTGATGCAGGCGTCGAGAATCTGGCCGCCGATTCCATGCCGAGCCCACGCCGGATCGACGAAAAAGGCGCGGATCCGGGCGGCATCACGAGTGGGATCGAGAGGTGGGTCCTCAGCGGGCTTCATCTGATCCCCGCCATAGAGCGTTCGACGAGCGCTCCACCCCCCGCAGCCCACGATGGTTTCAGCGGATGTCGCGACGAAGTAGGTGCCATCCGCAATCAACTGGGTGTCGGGTCCGAAGATATGCCGGATGGCGCTTTCAATCTGGGTGGGGGTGTAATAGGTCGCACTGAGGGCGCGGACCGAGCGGGGGATGAGCTCCCGAAGGAGGGGGACATCAGTCAGGGTGGCGGGACGAATCTGAATCATCGTATTCTCGTCCATCCGTGCCCTCCCGGCGCCGGAAGCAGCCGTGGCCTGCCAAACGCAGACGAGACGGCTGCCGATGGATCACGCCCACCGTCCTGTGGCTCACTCTTGCGGCACCGTTTCGGTTGGCTCCGGCGGTTGATCCGAAGTCGATTCGGCCTCGCTCCGGGTCCGCTCCAGCTTGCGCTGCCGCTTGTCCTCCTTTTTCTGCTTCTTTTCCAGGTCTTTCTTGCGCTTCTCGAATTGATAGTTGCGCTTGGCCAATTGGTGATTCTCCTCGGAGTCGCGGGTAGTGACGCAAGGTGGTGACCACCCTCTATGGCCGCCGTCGCCGGCGCCGGACTAGCCAAAGGTAGCCACCCGGCCGCCGTGGCGCTCAGCGGCCCCGTGCCACCGAGGCTGCGGCGTCCCCAGCCGCGGCTCGTTAGGCCGCCGCCCCGATCACCCGGCCCACCCTCATGCTGAGCGGCCAGCGAACCGGCCGCAGCTCACCGGCGGGGCCCCAGCAGGAGGCCAGTTCCTCGAGCAGATCCGCAACCGGATCGCCGGAGTGTGAGGCTTGGTACCGCTTCACTGCCGACCAGGTGCGAAGGTACTGGCCCAAGGACGGGAGATCGAGATGGGCCAGAATCTCAAAGCCTGGTACCTGGAGCTCGGGAAACGGAAAGGGGAGCGACCGGTAGCCGGTGTCCACATGCCGCCGTTCCGGTGGCCAATAGGGGCCAACGGTCCCGGTATAGAACGCCCGAAGGCGGGGATCGACCGCCGGGGAGATGAAAGGAAGGCCGTAGCACCAGACCGCCACCACCCCGCCCGGCCGCAACACCCGACAAACCTCGGTGTGAAACCCATTTAGGTCGAACCAGTGCACCGCCTGGGCCGCAGTCACGAGGTCGGCACTATGGTCGGGGAGACCGCTGCGAGCCTCAGGTCCGACCCGGTAGGTGATGCTGGGATGCGGCTCGGCGTGGGCCAGTTGGGCCGGACTGGGATCGGTAGCGAGGACCGATGAGAAATGGCCTGCCAGGCCGATCGCCGCCTGGCCGCTCCCCGTACCGCAATCCCATGCGAGGGCGCGGGTGGGCGCGAGCGACGCAAGGTGGGTAAAGAGCGCATCAGGATAGTGGGGGCGGAACTGCGCGTAGTCGGCCGCATGGCCCGAGAAATGATCGGCGAAGCTCATGGCCGGGCGAGGCCGGTGGCCACACGCCGCGCGGCCAGGCCAATGCGGCGCTGGCGCGTGGATGGAGACCGAGCGCTAGCGATCCAACGCACGATCTCGCCTTGAAGTCGGGGGAGCAAGGTCGCGAAGACGCCGCGGGCCAATGGCATCCGAGCCAGCACGGAGACGAGGTCGGGCGGAAGGAGTGTGCCAGTCAACTGCTTGCCGTGAAGCTGCCCACCAACGCCGCATAGCGACCCCGGAAGCGGCTGCTGAGTCGCGGGGCAACGTCGACGCAGCGATTGATTCCCAGTCGGTAGATCGTGGCCGAGAAGGAGTAGAATCGATCCGTCACCGGTGTCCCCGAAACCGACTGCGGCCCGTCGAGGCTGCTCGCGGGCTACGGTAGCGTAGCGACGATTTTCCGGTACTCCGGCTCAGTGAAGGCCCGAAAGGTCGTGCTGCGGACGTTCCCTTGGGCTCCCAGACCCAGCGCCAGGCGGGCGACCGTTTCATCGTTGGGGAGCTCTGCGACCACGACGACATCGTACTCGCCCATGGTCAGGTAGAAGGCCTTCAACTCACCGCCGGCCTTCTTGTAGGCATCCTTGGCCGCATCCACCCGGGTGGGGCCGCTCTTGGCGTCGGCGATCCCTTTGTCGGTGTAGCGGAGCAGGGAGATGTACGTAGGCATGATATCCTCCTTAGTGTGGATGAATGACAATTCCAGATGTTTGGGCTATCTCCCTCCGTCCCACTCCAGGTACAGATGAGTGCAATAGGCCAGGGGCCAGAGCACCAGCAGAAAGCCGGTGGCCGTGAGCCCCCACCATACTGCGATTACGTCCTGAAGTACCACTTCCGTGGCCAACCTGCTGGTGTGGGACCAATCATAGGTGCCGACCGCCACACCGAATAGGGTGGCACCGAGGTACAGGCTGCCCAGGGCCACGAGGGCGCGGCGGAAACCGAGGGCGCGTTCGAAAAGCGGCTGAGCGATCGCACCCACTATGAGGCCGATGAACGGGGCTGCCAGAACCCCGGCCCAGATGGTGGACCGCAGCGCCCGCCCGCCCAGGAGATAAGCCACGGCTCCGCGATGAACCAGTTCAGCCAGTGTCTCAAGCCTTGGCCTCACTGAGACCGTGCTTCGCGATGAACTTCTCCAAGGCCTTGGCCGCATTGCGACGGATTGCTCGCTGAACCGGCGGGGCCCAGCCGAGCAGGAGCCCTTTGAGCCCGAGCGCCTGCGCCGCCCACCGGTGAAGATCGAACTGATCTTCATGACGGATGATCTTGCCGTCATGCAGCGCGAAGGTGGACCGGATCCGATTGTGAACCGGGCGGCCCGTGGCACTGAAGGTGTACCAGGCCTCCCACCCGGCGGTGGCGGCCGCAGCATCGGCTTCGATGTCTCGGTATTCCAGCCGAAGATCCGTTCCCCGCTCGCAGAGCATCCGCCACATCGCCCCGACCCGCCAGCCTTCCAGGGTGAAGACCGGATCGTGAAAGGTGGCGGAGGATCCATAGCACGCGATCATGGCGGCATGATCGCGCCGCTGAAAGGCCTGGTAGAAGCCCTGGAGTAAGGTCGCGTTGGGGTGCATGAATCCTTCGGGTGCGCGGGTCCAGATTGTGCCCGAATAGCTTCAGCGTCAAGTGGTCACCCCGCCGCACGCGGGGGAGATCCTCGCTGAGTGCGCGAGAGAGGGTTACGCCCGCTTCACCACCCGGATCAGATACAACAGCACGAGGGCGCCGACCAAGGCGGTCACCAGTCCGCCGAGAATCCCGCCGGCGGCAATCCCCAGCAAACCGAGGAGCCACCCCCCGATGAATGCCCCGACCACTCCAAGGATCAGATCACCCACCAAACCGAAGCCGCCGCCTTTCAGGATTTTTCCGGCCAGCCACCCGGCGACTATGCCAATCACCAGGAAGAGAATCAAGTTCTGCGTGGTCATAGGGCAATCTTCTTATCGTGGGAAAGAATCGGTTTGGGATCGGCGGTTCCTCCAGGGCCAATCACCACCAACCCCGCTCAGGCACCATAGGGAAACTCTCGGGGACCGAAGGCGTGCCCGAGCAGGCCCCCCAGGAGGCCGGCGGCGGCGGTGCGCAGAAGGGTGAGGGACAGGTGAGAAGGTATCCCAGCCTCGGGTGATCGGTCCAGGGCAACCAGGAACAGCCACGTCAGGACGAAGGGGAGGCAGCCAACCGCGGCTGCGGCCCAAAGGCGACCGCGGGCGGCCTGAGCCATGGTCCAGCGAACATACAGCAGCCCCGCCAGGCCGGAGATCACCGGGTCGGTGAGATAGAGCCAAGTGCCGACTTGGTCCGGCCGGTCAAGGAAGGCGACCAGGACCAGGAGACGCAGGCTGGTGGCGAGAGCCACTGCCCGGAGGAACACGGAGTTGGAAGCGGCTTCGGGCATGAGTCCCTCAAAGTCCGGAACAGGCCACCACGGCGGGGCCACGACAGTACGTGGGAGCCGGGGTCGGTGGCTATGAGGGAGATCACAAACCAAGGGGCAGGGACGCTAGCCGATCGAGATGGTCAGCCCCCTCCCACGGGCGCGAGGGCGGTGACCGCCCGGCGGTTGACCAGAATGCGAATATTATTGCTCTTGGAGTCTACCGGCACTATGAAGAAGTAGGGGCGTGGCGGCGGGTAGCTGCTGGTCAAGCCGATGAGTTGCTCTCCATCGACAAACTTCAGCTTGATCGGCGTCGCGCCTCGCATGCGAAGATCGGCAGGATCGCTCTGGGAGGCTTCCCGGTGGGTCGGATCGCCTTCCAGCGTCCGGACGAAAAACAGGGCCTTGAGGTCGGCCAGCTTGACTTCGACGACCGTACCGGCGGGCGGACGAACGTGGCAGACCGGTGTGATAGGATCGACGTCCAGGCTTATGCCTTTGACAATTCGTCCATCTTGATAGCGGGCTACAACCTGGGTACTCACGTCGACGGGCTCCCTGTGAAAGAGGGTGAAGGGCACTCGGAATCCCAGTCCCGCTCCCGCGGGCTTGTCCCAATGATATCGGGGGCCTGACCGATGCAGAAGTGCCACGCCTGGGCCATCGCGATCGTCAGCAATCACTCCGTGGCGATCAGAATCCGGCCCGCTTGGTCGACCTCACGGACCAGGCGGACCACGGCGTCGAGCTGAGGCTCGGTGCTGCGATAGGTCCGTCCATCTTTCATCCGAAGGGTAACCGCGAGGGCGTGAGTCTGCCGGACCGCGAGAATGGTGCTGGTTTCGTAGCGAAGAATCTCGCTAAGCCGAGGCCAGGGGACGACCGAATCCGGGGCCGGGGCGGGAGGTACGCTCGCCTGAGGGGGCGGAGCCGTTGAATCGGCGGCTTTGGTGGCGTCGCTGTCCACCTGCTTGGAGCAAGCGACCGTCAGGACAAGGAGGGGGAGCGCTAGGTTGACAAAGCGAGACATGGGGACTCCAACCGCGTGAAGGTAGCGGGGCTCTCAGCCGACGAACGCCTTCATCCGGCCGCGCGAGCGGCTGCGCCGTCCACCGCGGGACGCCCTACGATCCCGTGGGTGCGCACGAAGAAGACCGCGGCCGCGTAGACCAGCAGTGTGGACGAGACGTCGCCTCGACTGGCATGCAGCGCAAAGGCGATCGCAAAGACCGCCAGGAGTCCGACCGCCCCGAGTCTCATGGTCCGTGGCAGCAGGAAGAGCAGGGCCGCTCCGGCCTCGAGGCTGCCGAGGACCGTGGCATGCAGCCGATCCTGCTGTGGGAGCGCACCTCGTCGCGCCGCCAGGACCGTTTGGATGCTTTGAATGAGCACCACAACACCGATGGTTGCGTACAGCGCCAGGAAGGCCCGGACCAGCCGGCGATCAGGCATAGGGAGGTCTCCGCAAACAGGAACGTTCAGTGTTCAATGCCTCGGCCTACGGCCGTGGCGGTCAGCCTGCCGATGAAATACATCGAAGTCCCCATCCATCTGGGCCATCATGCGCCCGGGAACCACGGGAGGCAGTGAACCCTCCCCGAGATTGGTGACGGGTTCCCAGGTGCGCGGCCGCCGCCGTTTTGCACTCTGGTCAGGCCGCGCCCCCGCGCTTCCGCAGCCAACTGTCAACACTGCAAGGACCAGCGCCCCACGCGGCGAATAGAAGCCAGACAAAGGAGTACACCATGACGAGCTCCCCGCGGTTCTGC
This sequence comes from Gemmatimonadota bacterium, assembly GCA_041485505.1. Taxonomy (GTDB): domain Bacteria; phylum Gemmatimonadota; class Gemmatimonadetes; order Gemmatimonadales; family GWC2-71-9; genus JBDUEA01. Next base: position 10,623 of record JBGPJS010000003.1, read on the forward strand.
CACCACCACACCTGGCCGCTGCTGCCCAGGTGCATCCAGAAGTAGGCAACGGCCATTTCCCCGGAGGCCAGAAAGGCCAGAGGGCGGGTAAACAACCCGATCACAATGCAAAAGCCGGCCACGCTCTCGATCACTCCGGCCGCGCCAAAGCGGGTCATCAGCTGGGCCGCTTCACCCGAGGAGCCGAATCCTCCGAACCAGCCCAGCAGCTTCTGAGCCCCATGGGTAAAGTAGGTAAGGCCGGCCGCGATTCGTAGCGCGGCGTGTGCCCCAGAGCGGAATCGCTGATCGAAGTCATTGGACACGAAATGGCTCCTTCTGGCGAGAGTGGTAGCCGATGATTCGAAGGTGTTGAGGTGGGCGACTCCCCGGCCCTGGCTGTCGCGGCGCCCCGCACGAAAGGCCCGATGCGGCGCCCGGCTGTCGCCTGCAAGCGCTAGTAAACGAGCGGTCCCATAGAGGTTTGCCCCGTTTCCAGTCGCCGGGGGGGCTGGCGCGACCGCGAACCGGACCCTATCTTGCGCGCCCTCAGCCCCTTGCGGGGCCCAGCCAACTGCACCGGTCCACCGGGACCAAGGAGACAATATGGCACGTCGCCGGAGGGCACGTCGCCGGACCCATGTGGGTCGATGGACCTCTCGGATTCAGCCTGCCAAGTATGGTGGGGCCGTGCTGCTCAAGGGAAGCGAAATCCACTCGTCCAAGCTGACCGAGCGGGTAGTGGCCCTCGCCCGCCGGCTGCACCGTCAAGGAACTTCCCTCACGGTCCTCGCCAAACGCTATCGGGTCAATATCTCCACCATGTCGCGGGCGGTCCGGCGGCTGACGTTTCGTCACGTCCGCTAGCCGCACGCCGAAGGACCCGCGGCATCAGGGCCGCCGCCGATGGAGCGTGGACTCAAGTTTTTTCTTCGAGCCCGGTACGGAAGCGCCGCCCCTCCGCCGTGCGCTGTTGGCGATTCAGAGCGAGCCACCATCTCCTGACCTCACGGGGCTTGGTGCCATCGGTCGTCGCCCACTTCTTGAGAAGTTTCGCGGTCTTCTGATTCACTGGGGGTATCCTCTCGGTAGCGCTCGGCGGCATTGCAGGCTGATTACACCGGTGGAAAGACTTTGGAGATTGCCACGAAGGATAGGCCCCTTCAGGGAGCCCGTCCAGTAGCCCGCGCGGGGGTTTTGCCTACCGACGCTAGTCAGACCACCCGGTACCTACGGTATCCGGCCGTCAACGACATCCTGTAGTAGTTCTCGTAGCCGGCGGTTGGACAGGGCGATCATTTTATCCAGCATGGCTGCCCGGTCCCTCCCGCGCGCCACCGGCCAGCGCAGGACCTCGGCCACCGGGACCAGGGCGGCACTCAGGAGGGCGGTGAAGCGGTCAAGATCCGAGGCCTGAGCGAGCTGGGCATCGCCCCGTGCAGCCAGGAGCTTGAACAACTCGTGGCCAGTCTCATTCGCGAAGCGCATGGGGTCGGCGGGAGACTGCGGCAGCGTCATAGCGGAACCTCGTAGGCGGCGAAGGTGAGCGGGGGGCTGTCGACCCGAGCAAACTACGCGGCGTTGCCGGCTCCGATCAGGCTCCGGGTCCTCCCCCGGAATGGGAAGTGTGGAAGCCCGGCGTGATCGACGTCCCGCTCCTAGACCAACCCCACTTTGGCTAGCACCCGTTGAGACCCAATGGGCGTAGTCTACTGCGACCTCGCGGACGCCTTCGATAGTCACGTACCGCACACCAGCGCGACCCACCACCGTCCCCGAAGCGACCTCCCGAAGGATCCCGACGTCCAAACCGTGGTCGGTCCAGTGAGCCAGATTGCTTTCGAGGTATGTCAGGGTCTCGGCCCGTCCCGGAGCCCACCGAGTGGGTCCATCATGCCGGGATTCCGAGGCATCTTCCTCAGGTCGGGCAGGTGGGCCGTGGTGAGCCGGTCCGCCAGAAGGCGGGGAGTTTCCAAGGAGTCCAGTACCATTGGCGTATCCAGCGCCTCCTCATCTGGGCCTGACGCCCGCCCTTGAGCTGACGGCGCCATGGTCCCTACCGAGTCGGCCGAGGTTGGCGAAGCCTAGGCTCCGAACTGTCGTAGGTGGTGGTCAAGATGTTTCCGATGCAGCACGCCCCAACTCTTGCCGGAGATGCTGCCAAACACCCGGCTCGCCGGCCAGGCGGCAGCGGGACCGCGGGCGGCGGCCCGCTCCAGAAGAGATCGAAGGGTAGCAAGATCTGCGTCCCAGCTTGTGGCCAGGATATTGAGAAACTCGGGCGGACTCTCGGCTTTCCCCTCTGGCCATGGTACCACATGGATAACGAGCCAATTCAGGGGGAATCGGGATAGCGATCCGGATGGTGGCGCGACGGCGAGCTCCCCTAGGCTCGCCTGGAACGCAGCGTTGAGATGGCACACCATCTGTGAGGCGTTCATGCGTCCCCACCGGGCCGGACGATCCAGGGTGAGGGTGCCGAGACGCCGTCGCAGAGTATCGCGTTCGGTTGGGTCGAAGATAGTTGGCACTACTCCCCTCCTCGAAGTCGAAGAGCGATTGTCCGTCCAGGATCCGTTACACGCTGGGACCCAGCGTGGTCACGATAGCCCTCAGATGGGCGTCGGGCAGCGGCCCGAGCCGCTCATGCGCTGTTTCGCCGGCTGGCCTCCACCCGCTCCCGGCGCAGCCGCCCGAAGAGCCACACGTGGCTTGCGATGATGATCGGCACTAGGAACGTTGGGAGTAGACTCAGTGGTAGCCGGAGGAGCGCACTCATCGACTCGGGTGCAGCGAAGGCCAGGCGAGCCGCCGTCGCGACCACAAACAGGATGTCCAGGAATCCCGCGAGGTTCCAGGTGAGAAGCCACCCGCGATGGGCGACCAGATCGGGTACCAGGAACACGAGGACGAGGGCGCCGGTGGCTACGGCGATGTCCCCCCAGCCACCAGGGACCGCAAAGGCGAACGGCAGTTCCCCCCGGGCATAAAGAACCAGGAAGTAGGCTCCAACAAACCGCGTCAGGTGAATGGCGACGAGCTGGCGGAGGTTGAGGCCGGCCAGCCAGCCGCGGAAACCGGCCAGGGTAGCCCCGGCAACGAGGAGCCCAAGCGTGAGCCCCAGCAGGACGAGTTGGGGCGCGGGCGGACGAAGCAGGGCCAGGCGGCCGGATCCGCCGAGAGCGAGGGCAGCCACAAACCAGAGTAGAATGGCAACCGGATAAGAGCGCGATGTGGGTGTCGTGGGGTTCACGGATCTCCTTTGGCGAGCCGCCTGGTATCTGGCCCGAGGTAGTTTGCAGCCAATATGATCGGGGCGCCAGCTCGATGGGTGCCGCCGGACCACTTGAAGCACGGAGTAGTCCTCACGGCCTTGCGGTCGCCTTCGAGCCACGATGGGTATCGCCGACGACTCCCTAGGGGGTGCTGGCGCGGGAGTCGCGCTGAGTAGAACCGTCCAGATCCGGGTGATCGTGATGGGAGGCTGTCGCGCTCGCGGTTACGCACCACCCACGATTTCAAGGTCGGCGGGAGCGACGACAATCTCCCCGTGGCCCGGGACGTCAACGGTCACCCGGTCGACAAGCGGGGCGGTGGCGGGGCGCCGCACCCGGGAGATCTCGACTATCGTGCCGCTCCGGCCTTGCACCCGTGCGACACCAGACCGCAGGACCTTGGCCGTCACCCCAGGAACACAGTCATTGATGTGGGCCATGGCACTACCCTCCTGGTTTCAGCGAATTCGTGGTTTCGTCGATCGTTGAGACCTCTCCCGATCGAGCCTCACATGGTAGTAACCTGTGATGCCACCAACTGCCATCGTTGGTCTCGGAGCACAAAGACATCGAGAAACCGGTGCCGCAGGTCAAAGGCCTTCCCGGCCGTATGCCCGCGGATGAGGCTGCGCCCAGTGACGAGGCCGATGTCGCCAAACCGCCGGGTATGAAGATCGGTAGGTGTGAGCTGTTCCAGCTTGACCGTGCCGGTGCGATACGGGGCCAAGACCGCATCGCGATCCTGGGGGTGGCCGGCCAGGTCGAAGCCCTGGTAATCGGGGGCGAGAAGCCGCTCGAGACTGGCCACGTCGCCCCGCAGCTCAGCGGTGAAGAAGGCATGCACGGCGGCGAGAAGATCACTGTCAGGGACGGAGCCGGTCATGATGGCATGGTGGAAGCCGTGAATTGATCCGAGCAGCTGGGGTCGAACGCCCGGGCAAGCTCACCTAAAGATAACCGCGTCCCTATCTTCCTCGCCGCCGTTCTCGCTGCCGGTGCGAGTGTTCGGCTGGGCCACCCCGTACAATGTCTCGCACTGGGAATGGCCGGATGAGAACGAAAGCCTTGAGGGGAGGAAGGGATGGCCCCCCCCGATCACTTCCCGGATGAGCCTCCGAACGCGTAGCGGGCGTAGCCAAGGAGTAGCAGCCCATAGATAGCCACGCTCGACCAGCCCAACGCGTTCACGATGTGACCGACCTGGCCCAGGACGGCAACCGCCAGCCCCGCAAGAGAGCCTACGGCCGACCCCAGGGCCACGGCGCGCTGGGTCGAGGAGTCCTGCACCTCCCGCAGGAGAAGGAGCACCAGGCCAAGCTGGATGAGAGAGGCGGCAAAGAACCGCGCCATCAGCAGTCCGCCCGCATCGGTGGTGACTCCATAGTGCCCAAGCACGAGGTCAGGAACCAGCAGGAAGCCGAGGCAAAAGGCGAGAGCGAGAAGGCCCGCGAGAACCACGAGGGTACTGAACCGCATGGCAAGAACTCCTTTTGCGACCAGATGGGATGTGAGCCTGCGAGAGATGGCGCGGGGTCTTGGACCGAACCCGAGGTTGAGGTAGGCCCTAGTTAGACCGCAACCGACTGGGCCAGGGCCGCAAGAATCGCCTGTTGCACCCGGTGGCTGTTCATCATGAAGGTATGAAATACCGGGAAGAGAACTGGCCGATCTTGTGGTGTCACTCTGGTTTCGGAGACCGCCACAAAACCGTCATTCGACTCGCCGGCAAAGGAGCCGCCCGGGCGGATGGAGCCGGCCGTCCCCGCAATGATGGTATAGGGTACGCGGAGGGGAGGGATTTGGCCATAGGCGTCCGCCGTGGCCAGGAGCGCGCCACAGCTCCCGGTGAACGCGCGAAATGGGAGCCAGAGAATCGCGCGCCGGGCCAATCGAGGCGGCTGGTTGGGCGTTCCGAGCATGATCAGGCGATGGACCCGGAGGGACGGAACCCTGGCGAGGGCATGCCGGAGCAGGAGCCCGCCTAGCGAGTGGCCGATGAGACCAACGGGACTGGCGTCGGCGTTCAACGCCAGGAGCGTCAGGGTCAAGCGGTCGACGATTCGCTGGTAAGATTCGGCGAAGGCCCAGTAGCTGAAGAAGGAGGGCTCGTGCCCGGCCTGCCGCAGGCTCCGGCCGAGGAAGGTCAGGGAGAGTGGGGTTCGTCCGAGGCCGTGGACGAGAAGCAGTTTCACGGGGAGGTCGTCGCGCCCCAGGATGTCGTGCTGTCCTCTTATTGGGGCGGCCACTGAATGAGATGGTAACCCTTACCCCAGGCCGTGGCGCTGCCCGCGGTGCTTAAATCGCAAACGAGGGCTTGGGATCGGATCGCGGTCTCGATCGACGCCATGATTTGGCCGAGCTGGCTGGCCACGGCCGCGCCATCTTCAACCCAGGCGAGATAGACATAGGGGTTGCTGAGATTGACCTTTCGAAACAGGTCGCGGCCCTCCCCCTCCGGCCCATACTTCATCCGGATATAGACCGCCCATTGTTTTGTCTTGGGAGACTGCCAGGCGAGAATCTCGAACGGTGGCTGCACATCAGCCAGTCCGTGCCGGGTCTTGAACCACATGAAATCTCTCCTGAGGAATCAAAGCTGCTCGAGCGCCGCGGTTAGTCGCCGGCGCGACGTGAGCGTCCCGCCGGGAGCCCGGAAAGGTCACCGCTCCTGCGACCAGGACCCGGGTGGCGCCGGTCACTATCCATCCCCTCGAGCTCCCGGGAGACCCGACGACCTCGACGGCGCTCGAAGAACGTCTCCACCCCCTCCACGCCGAGGAGAACGGCCAGGGTCACGAGCGTAATAACCAGGGCCGTGGTCAAGTGCCCCAGCCCGATGAGGGAGCCAATGGCGGCCAGCACCCAAATGACGGCCGCGGTGGTGACGCCAAGAATACGACCTTCCCGAGTAAGGATGACGCCGGCCCCAAGAAAGCCGATACCGGTGACGACCTGGCCCAGCACCCGGGTCGGGTCGGCCCGCTCGGGGGCGGTCACCTCCCCCAGGGTCACGAAGAGCGCAGTACCCAGACAGATGAGGATGGCGGTACGGACCCCGGCCACCTTGCCTCGCAGCTGGCGTTCCAGGCCAACCGCCCCGCCACAGAGGAGGGCCGTACCCAGACGCAGCCAGAAGGCGGTCATCTCCGGGGAAAGGGGGTCCGCTGGCAGTGGCATTCAGGAGTCCACAGGAGGAGGTGACTGGCTCCGGGGCCCACCCCCGCGCCTCACTGGCCTGCGCCGCCTGACCCTAAGCACAACTCGGCTCCGCAGCCACGGCGCGGAAGGGCGCACGGGTTCCGATGGCGGTTCTGCAGGGACTAGTTAGGCGAGTCAGCTGGCGCCTGGGGCATCGCCCGGAGCCACTCCAGCGTCCCCTGCAAGCGCTGGTCAACGGGCACCCTTCCGACGGGTGCGGATGCAGGCGGGGACGGAAAAGGCGGCCGCGGGGGCGCCCAGGGCGAAGGCCGCGAAACAAAGGGCGAATACCAGGTGCTCCAACGACGCCCCGAAGTACTGCCACAGGGGCACGCCTGGACCCGGATAGTTCGCGGAGAACAGCAGCGCAAGCATATAGACCAGGCCGCACAGGCTGGCGACGCGCGACCAGAGCCCCAAGATCAGCGAGAGGCCAATGGCGAGTTCGCCGACGGCAACCAGAATGGCGATAGGCCGCGCGTAGGGTAAGACGAAGTCCCGCAGGACGGGGACCATGAAGGGATAGGCGCCGTGCTCCGACAGAAACCGGTTGATCCAGGACTCGAAACCACCCCCAAGAACAAACTCTCGGCCAAAGACCTTGTACTCCCCGAACATCAGAAAGAGGCAGCCGACGGCGATTCGAAGGCTGGCGAGACTGATGGAATTGCGAGCCGACGGATCGGGGGGAGTCATGAAGGACCCAAACAAGGGGGCCACCCCTGGCTCCTCCCATCCTCGCCGCGAGGAGGCTAGAAGGCCGGGCTCACGAGGGGGAGCTGATAGAGGTATTTCTCCTTGGCGGCGAGGCTACCGAAGCTCCCGTCCTTCCGCAGGCGTTCATGGGCAAAGAAAAGCACCGCGCGCACCTTGTTGCCATGGGCGAGAACCTCTTCTTCAGTGCACCCCGAGCCGGTGGTGAGCTCCTCCAACAGGGTCGCATACCGTCGGCTGTTCTTGGTGGCAAGCTCGGGGCTCGAAATCATGAAGCACAGACGATCGAACGGGCTATCCCAGCGAACACTGAGGAGGCCGCATGTGGGGTCCGCGCCTCGGGCTGGAGGAAACGAGGCTGCGCGGTGGCGTTTCTGGACTTGGGTAGAAGCTGTCATGGATGCTCCCTGGGCGGGTAGGCCCCCCCGGGAGAAAGAGGACGTCGGGGAGGAGGATGGGCGCCCACCTCAAAGATAGTGGAGTGTACCGGCGGATGAGAGGGCGGAGGTTGTGAAGGGACTAGTTATTCCCCCTTGGCCGACTGACACTCGGTCAGTGGCCGGGCTCGAAACCCTGGGGCGTCAAGACCCCAAACTCCGGATACGCCGTCCGATAGCCCAGCGCCCGTCCCATGCCGGCCAGCGCCCGAAACAGCAGCTCTTGAAGAATGATGGGGGGTCCGGCCAGGTAGGTGGCGGGCATGGTCGCCTCGGCCAGGACCGCGAGGTGCAATAGGTTAGGCAGGCCTTTGCGGTTCACTCGACCAGCTCGGGCCAGACCAAAGAGCGTGATCGCCGCTTGAAGGCTGGCGTTGAGTCCCGGTACATCCGCCGGCTCTGCCTCGGCGGTCTGACGGACATGAAGGTCTTCGGGGCTCACGCTCCAGGGATGGACATGGGGGACCCGCGGCGGGAGCACCACCCGATCACCCGGCTCGGCGGAACGTTCCTCACGCCCGAGCCGATAGCGCGCCCGTCCCGCCAGGATTTCAAAGGTCTCGGTATAGGTGGGGTGCTGATGGGGGGGGACGGCGTGCTCGCCGGTGAAGGGGCGGTTGATGTATTCGAGGACAAAGCAGCGCCCGCCGGTCGCGCTAGGGAGAGTCAGGAGGCGCGCCCGGTGCCCCATCAGGGGGTTCTCAAACCAGAAATCAGGAGCAGTCGAGGTCATGGGTTCCTTGTCGAGGCCGGAGAAATGGCTCTCCCCGCGGCCTTCAATATATAGGCTGGACAGGAGATGCACTTAGGCTCCGAACCCGACCAGGCCTCCCTGGGTGGCTCCGTCCCGGTCGCGTAGGGCGATGCTTGCTAGAAGGTCCCAGCCGGCAATACCTCCCGGCAAGTCAGGGGTTCCTGGCCTGGGGTCTGAGCTTGCGGGTATTCCGGTCCAGCCTTGAGCGAATCAGCGGCGGTATGAGCCACCTTGAGGCGATCGGAACACTGCTGTATCCGCTCGGCACGCAGGGCCGCTGGAGTCTGGTGCGAGCAAGCGGACGGTACCAGGAAGATGAGAGCCCCATGCGGCAAGCGCCACCCCAACCGAGGAGACCGTATGGTTGGATTCATGATTCGAAGCCTTCTGATGCGGATCACTCTGCCGTGGCCGCAATGTGGGGCGGGAGCGCTTCGAGGCTGCGACCCCGGTGCGGCGCCACGCGCTAGTTAACATCGCCCCGGGCACCGGAGTTCGGCTCCTCACCGTGAGTCCAGGGCCAGGTGTTGGGCCAACCCGCTGAACCGTCTCCTCCCACCCTGGAGGCCGGTCACCCCTTTGGTATGAGGTATTCCCCCCGAGGAGGAGGCCAAGCATGACCACTGACACGAGGGAGCCGGGACCCTGGAGCCCCCATCGGGCGATTCTGGTGGGGACGGTTGTCGTGGGCGTGCTCGACATGCTGGACGCCCTGGTATTCTTCGGCTTGCGAGGCATTCGCCTCGGCTCGATCCCGCAATCCATTGCCGGTGGCCTGCTCGGGCGCGCCGCGTTCCGCGGTGGGATTCCGACGATAGTGCTCGGAACTGCGATTCATTTCTGTATTGCGTTCGCGGTCGTATCGACCTACTTCCTGGCCAGTCAGCGCCTCCCGATCCTGACCCGATGGGTTGTGCCTTGCGGCCTGCTCTACGGCGTCGGCGTCTTCTACTTCATGAACCTGGTGGTCGTGCCGCTCTCAGCTGCCGCCACAGCGGGGCCGATGGCGCCGGCCGTGCTCCTCAATGGCCTGCTGATTCATGCCTTCGGAGTTGGTCTCCCGAGCGCGGTGGTTGCCCGGTTGGCGCAGACCACCTAAGACCTGTCCTTGAACGTGCTAAGTGCTTGTGCTGGTTGAACCGCGAATAGACTGCCGCTGTGCGGTCCCGCTCAAGGTGAAACGTAATGAGGCCGGAATCTGCCCTGCCATCGAGCTGCCTGAAACCAGTCTTCCGCAGTACCCCGATCGAGGGCAGCAGATGTGGAAACGTGGTCGCGCGCAGCAGGCGGACTCGTGGATCCGCGAAGGCGTGGGCGATCAGAGCCCTGACAGCCTCCGTTGTATAGCCTTTGCCCTGGTGTTCAACCGCGACCGCGTATCCGATGTCGACCTCGCCGGAGGCTGAGGGCGGGCCGCCGTAGCCGGCCACCCCAAGCAAGTCCCGCTCAGGTGATGGTAGGCGGAGGACCAGGTAATGGAGTACCCAGGCGGCGGTCCGCGGAGCCCGCCGGAGGCGGCGACGGAGGCGGGCGACGTCGTCTGATTCAAATACGGTGGGTGGCCAGGATTGAGGGATCCGGGCCTGCAGGACCCGCCCCAGCGCCTCGGCGCCGGCAGCCTCCGCGGCACACAGTCTGAGTGTGGCGGGGATCAACTCCAACCGGTCGGTTAGCAGCAAATAGTTGTCCGGATGGCCCCAGTCACCTGGCATGCACCCGCATGTCAGCCGCCGTCGCGCCCAACCCCCTAGGGAGCGGGCTGAAGGAGCGCGACCAAGTGCACCGGTAGCACGTTGCCGCAAATACCCGTTTGCGTCACGGGCACGGTAGACCGGACCCAGTGATTGTACCCGGGGCGGTCGACGGTGACGTCATAGGTGCCGAGCCGAACGCCACCGAATAGGAGTGTGGTCGAGGGCGCCGCATGGTGCAAGGAGTCCACGTAGGCGCCAGCCTGAACCACCCCGCTGGCGCTGTCAGCCAGGGGCTGGCCGGACAGAGAATCACTGACATCGACGGTGATCGCGACCGGGGCGACGGAGGTGCAGAAGGCTATCGGGGATTCGGACGTCGCACAGGCGAACCCCGCCGTTCCAAGGGGAAGGGCCAATAGAAGCGCGGTACAACGAGGAGTCATGGGAGTCTCCGTGATGGGTCCAGCCCGACCGCCGCAGCAACGATCTGCAGGAAGGGGCACCATCCGGGTAAACCCGGATCCATGCCATTTGGTCACAGGCCGGTCAATGCCCGCGGGAGAGCTGCATCGATGAGGGACCGTTCAAGCTAACGGACGTGTCCTATCGCGACGAGTAGGCGAGGGCCAGGGCGCTATCGAACGCGATTTGTGCCCCCGCGCCGGCGTACGCCGGGGAAGGTGGCACTCATTTCGCGCCCCAACTCTCAGAGCTGCTCGGGAGCCCTGGGGTCATCCAGATCCCCGGGCGCGTCGTCGCCGCGGTCACGGCGCCGCGCCGATTCTGACAGAAGGTATCCCAGAGGCACCGAGCCTTCATCATAGGCCAGACCCATCTCTGTGGGCTGAACCCGGACAATCGTCCCTCGCAGCGGCACCGAAGTGCCCGCGTCCGGCCATTCGAGTCGTCCCGACAGGTGGGCCCCTACCAGCGGGCGGTCGGGATCCGCGTGACGTAGGCGGAGGCCGGTCAGCGACGCATCGAGTACCTCAAGGCTTCGGTCTTGGAGGTGGAGGCGCGGGCGCTGGACCGGGGAGAAGGTGACTCGGAGGCTGTTGCGGCGCTCGCGTGAGGGTGTTCCATCAGGCGCCGAAGGTTGAGACACCAGGGTCTCTCCAGGAAAAGGGGGCCGGCGTGGTCCAGGCGAGGCGACCGAATACAGCGCCGAGAAGTCGCCTGCGAAGGCCGTTGACAACAGCGGTCATGAGAAAAACGGAAGCGAGCGCAACCACTTCCTCTGGGGCAGGCGCAGTGGCGTTCGCCGCGCCAACCTACGTTCCCGATCGGGCGGCGGAGTGCCGTTGAGGCAAGACCCGGGGCGAGTCGTAGGGTAGAGGGTGACAGTCGGCATCGTGGAGTGGAGATGCTCCGACTAGAGGTTCGCGATGACCGGTTCGGTGACTGAGGCAAGAAGTGTCCCCTTACACGACAGCTTCGACCGCCCCGATCGCCTGGCGGATCCGGCCAACCTGCCGCAAGTGAACGAGGTCGTGTCCAGCGTACATCCGGATCATCTGCGCGATACTCTCCTCGCCTCGTTCGGCATGACGCATGGCCCGTTGCAGGTCGGCCGGAGAGGCCCGTTGGAACAGCCGCAGATTGCTCTCACGGAGCGTGGCGAAATCGCCGAGTGCGGGCTCGAGCTCGGTGTCCTGATAGCGCAGGCGGTCCGCCCAGAGGTCCTGGTCATAGCCTGGCAGCAGCGGACGCTCATGCGCGAGAATCATGCGAACGCGGTAGCCCCCGACCAGCTCCGAGTCGGCCAGGTGTTGCACCACCTGGCGCACCGACCATTTGCCCGGGCGTTCGGGCATAGCCTGTTGCGGAGCGGAAAGGCCAGCGATCGAACGACGGAGGGCGGTAGGCGTCTCGCGTAGCACCTCCATGGGGTCACGGGATCCCAAGGCCGTCATGAGCGCGGCCACATAGGCCTGGGCCTGATCCGCCGCATCTGAGGCTCGGTAGACGAGATCTGACATGGCTACTCCTTGCGCGGGCTCAGTACAGGAGTCCAAGGGAGGCGCTGAAGAAGTGTCCATCACCCGGCGTGGTCCCTCGAAGCCGCCGAAAGTAACCCACCCCTCCGGTTAAGAACCGAGCCGTCAACCGGATCTCCCCGCCAAGATAGGACTGGTGGCTCGCAATCCTGCCTCGATCGCTCCAGGTATGGAAGGCGGCCAGGCGGACGACGCCTCCGCCCGACGGTGAAATGGCAGCGAGCCCAAGCCCTGCCTTCAGGCCCACAAGCCCGGGCTCAACGCTAACAATAATACCCCGGTCACCGCCACCGCTCGGCCCGGTGTTGAGGAGCAGGCCGGCGGAAACGGAGAGCTTCTCAACGAGGCCATAATGGACCCCCCCAAGTGGGCGCAGCGCATGACGAGGTTTGTCCTGGGCTTGCAGACTGGCCAGAGGAGCGAGGAGGAGCACGGTAATAACGAGGCCCATGCCGAACTGAAGCGAAGAAGGTCGCAAAGGTCGCCTTTGATTGGAGGTGGGCAGTGGGGTCTTCAGGGCAAAGGCCGGGGCTCCAGGGCCGTTCCGAGCCGGACTCGGCCGGTCCCCGCCTGCTCGTCGACGCCGGAGGTTGGCGGTAGGATGGCCGGCGGCTCCGCGAGGATCAGTCCCCCGCTCGCCAGAATCCGGCCGTGCAGGACTGGTGGTGTCGCGCGAGCTTCATATCCATAATGATGAGGCGCAGGCTCGGGTGAGTGAGCAGCGGCTCAAAGTCTTCGGATTGACAAGGGTGGCCGGGACAACGGCGAACAAGTCGGCGCCCATCGGCCACGCTGATGACCGACCAGATCTGGGGTCCTCGCTGCCCGGCCCGGCGGCAATCAACCTCGTTGCAGCTCTGATGCTGGCGGCGGCTGGCTCACCCGCCAAAGCAGGGCTGCGACGGCGTAGCCGCACAGCGCGGCGACCACGACATCGCTCAGGAAGTGCGCCCGACTGAGGACCCGAGTCAGGGCACACCCCACGGCCAAGGCATACCATACAACGCGCGCTCGAGGTAACAGCCGTGCCAGCATGGCCGCGGCCGCAAAGGCCACAACGCCATGGCTACTCGGCATCCCCAAGCCGCGGGTCGAGAACGGGTGGTCAGACCAGCCGCGAAAGATATACGTGGCGCTGTCGGCGCTGGGCCGTTCGCGCCGCACGAGAAGCTTGAGTAGCTCGGCCGAGGCACCGCCGAGCGTAGCAGCGATCATGAGGAGCAGGCCCCGACGGGGCCAGGCCGGCTGCGGTCGATCACAGAGCAGCATTGCTACCCCGGCGGCCAGCCAGAAGGGGAGAAATCCCATCGTGCGCAGCATCCGACCCCAATCATGCTCGTAAACGTCCGGGTAAATGATGTGCGCGTACGCCCACCGGTCCGCAAGGAGCGCGAGCGCGACGGCCGCGGCCGCGATGAGGAGGAGGAGCCGGGGCAATGGTGGGCCCACTGGGCGATCATTCACAGGCCTGAAACTAGACAGCCGCGGCGATAGGCGCCAGCCTAGCCCATCGGTGAGCTTCGGCCCGGCCGTGGGGAGCGGGAGTAGGCTTCTTGCGAAGCATGCTGCCTAACGCCAATGCACGGAGCCTTAGACCGCCCAGAGCAACCCGGCGTCAACCCCGATCTGCGCGCTCGATGGCCAACCACCGCCGCTCCGCTGCGTGCCGCACGGCGGGCAGTAAGAGAAGGCGAATGCTAACGATGCCGAAACGGGCCCAGCGCCAGTAGCGGCGAAATCTGATCCTGGCTTGGGCATCCGTGGCGACCGCACGAGTCTCGTGCGCGAACCGGGTCGTCGCAAGCCCGACTGATTCGGCTTCGAGCGTCCAGGCGATCTTCACCTGGTTGGGCTCGGCGTACACCGCGAATCGTTCGGCCGGGATCGGAGTGAAGCCCGAGTTTACCAGCCACGGCCGACAAGCGGCCCCACACACAATCAAGTGACCCGGCTGGTCGACCAAAAGACCCCAACCCATAGCCCGCGTCTCGGCCAACAGACCCTGTGGTTTTCGCGGCGCCGCCGGCGTGGCTCGCATGAGCTTTTCCCGAAGCCAGAAGATGGCATGTACGAGGGCAAGGGACTGGATGTCAAAGTTGGCGGCAACGTCCATGACGAGGGACGCGGGTGCTTTAATCATCGTGTCGAAACGCTCCCGAATGTCGGGATGCGGGATGAAGGGATCAAGTGGCGAGGACATGGGACCCGGCAATTCGAATCAGCGCGCGCCTTCTGCCGCCTGCCCAGCGCTCGTTGGTCAACAGCCTCTAGTTCCGGCAAGAAGGTGACAGCGGTCCGGAAGTGTCTACCGCTTGGGCGGGTCAAGGCGCTCCGCTTCCCGCTGCTGCGCGAGCAGGCGCTCCGTGAAATCTACCCGCTCCGCCAGTTCAGCCAGCTCCTGGCGCACGCCTTGGAGCTCCTGTCGCAACCCGGCGACTCCTTCAGAGCCCTCGGTCGGGTCCTCGGCGGAGCGCTTGCCTTTCGTGCTGAGATAGGCGAAATACATCGAAACTGAGATAGTACCGCCGATGATCAGAGCAATAAGGACGCCTTGCATTCGCATTCCTCCAATGACGCAATTGGCCGGATGAGTGCCGGACCCAAGCCAAACTCTCCGGCAGCGCGGTTCCGGGATCGGCGTGCTTAGTGGCCGGGTTGCGTTCCACCGCCGGCTCCACGCTTTTGGCAAGCTCTCTCTCGGCGGACCCGGGAGACGCTGCTTGGCTAACCCCCGCGCTTGAGCTACAGGCGCAACCGCTGAGTCCGAGTCAACCTACGCTTCCGCGGCGCGGCACGGTCGGGGAGGGGCAGTGGCGCAGGGGCGCAACGCGTCCGAGGCGAGTGTTGCCTGCAAGCGCAATTTAGATGTCATGGAGCGGGGCTCTGAACCAGCCACTGGCCCCGACGTCGGACGATCAGGGCACACCCAGTGATGGTGTCACCGATTGGTTCAAACTCCGCATTTCTGCGGACTACGATGGTCGTCGAGTCGAGCCAGCGGGCGTCGGTTGGCCCCCATTCTTTGAGGGTGGTACTCCATTCTAGCGCCAGCGTGTCTTGATCGGTCCGCCAGATCTGCACTCCATTCGGATCGTACTGAGCGGCCAAGTCATAGGAGAGAGCGGCGAAGCGCCGGCCGTTCGGCGCGACAACGGGCGATCCCCAGGTGTAGGTGCGGTGCCCGGTTTTCACGTCTATGAGGAGGGTCGCGCTGCCTTCCCAGAGCGCGATCTCCACCTCATAGGCAAGAAGCTCGCGCCGCAGGCCAACCAATCGATAGCGAATCGCGCTCTCGGAGGACACGGTGTCACCGACGCTGTCGCGGAGGGTGATTGCCCGGCCATTGTCGAGGCGAAGAGTGAGTGCGGCCCCTTCACGGTTGGCAAGGTGATAGAGGGCACGGATGGCATCGAGTTCGGCGGCGCCCCAGCCTGGTGTCTGAGTCGCCGGGCCCACCGGACAATTGACCGAGAGCGGGGCTGGTTGCGGTGGGCGGTGATGACAGGCGCCGAGGCTCGGCAGGAGGAGAGCGTAAGCGGGAAGTCGCATCAGACTCCATTCCTTCTCGGGACCGGTGCCGTCTAGCACCCGCGCTTCAGGTGCAAGGTGCGACCTCAAGTACCGAGTAAACCTACGTTCCGCCGAGCGTGGGGGGGGAGGGGCGGTCGCGCGGAGCGCCAAGCGACTGCCGCTAGCAAGCGCTAGTTAAGCTGCGTCATCAGGTAGCTGCCCGCTGCGGAACATACGCTGCCACACGTCGCGATCGCTGTCGCTCAATACTCCCAGCTCCGCCATGATCTCGCGGGCAAACTCAACATCCCCAAGTCCGCTGGCGGTAATCAAGCCGGTATCCCGCACCGCTGGCCTGCGAAGGTAGCGGGCTGCGGCCGCGTAGGCCGGGACCTGCTCCTGCAGATAGGTCAGACCGTTGCTGGTATGGAACCGGTCGCGAAGTAACCCCCACCGGGCCACGGCGGTGGTCGCGGCGCAAATGGCGGCGAGTGGAACGCCGGCCGCGTCGAGGCGCCGCACCCCAGCCTCGAGGGCCGGATCCAATGGCATCTGCTCCCAGAAGTCCCCGCCCGGCAGCACCAGGATCGCGGCCTCAGCCGGGTCCATCTCACTGAGCGTCTTGCTCGGGATGACCCGAAGCCCACCCATCGACTCGACGGGGTCGGAGCCGATGCCTACGACCTCGACTCGATAGTGCCCGTGTCGCCTCAGCTCAGCGACCGCATGGGCGGGCTCCCAGTCGGCGTAACCGGGAACGATGAGGAGGTAGACGGCTTTGGTGGGGGAAATGAATACCTCCGCTGGAGGAGCGGCCGAACGCCCGGTTTCAGTGCGGGCGCACTCGAAAGATACCAAGTCAACCGACGTTTCCTGGCGCGACATGGCGTCGCGCGCGCAAGGGGCGCAGGGCCAGGAGCGACCGGCGCCTGCAAGCGCTCGCTAAACGCCGCCCAAGGTCTAGCGAGGGCGGGTGGGCGAAGGTCCATGTGCTGCTGCCCCGTACGCTTCTCGCACGAGGGCCCGCAGGGCCGCGTCGACCTGAGCCGGCCGGTCGAGGCGGAAGTGGAGCCCGTAGCCCATGCGCCCGAAGTCCTCGACCCGGTGAAGCCGCGGATGGGTCGCCTTCCGCTTGAGCCAGAGGGTCGCGTCGAGCCAGTCCTTGTACACCACGGCTCCCGCGAACCGAACGCGCACCTGAATGACGATCCGGGTCTTCTGGGCGTAAGTGGTCACCGGCCCTGCTGCTCGGGCGGCGGCCAGCCAGGCCCGGAAGACCAATCTGAGACCGGGGGCCTTGCCGCGGAAGTGATCGCGGAGGTCATACCTGCCGCACGAATGCCAAAGGTTCTTGGTGACAAAGCGATGGCCGCACTTGGGACAGCGCCATAACGGGCGCTTCAGCACCCTTGGTCTTGGGCGTGCTCGTGTCACCATTGAAAGAGCCGGGGTAGGCGCTTAACGCCCGTGCCTCAGGTGCAGGCGCAACCTCACGTACCGAGTAGATCTACGTTTCCGGCGAGCGGGTAGACCCCTAGGCACCTACCAAGCGTCTTGCCAGTACACCGCCGCCTCGATCGGCTCCTGAGTGAGCAAGTCCGCAAAGGCGGGATGTTGCTCCACCCGGTCCACCAAGCGCTCAAAGGAAGGCTCGTCGAAGCTCCAGGAACGCCAATGCCGGACCCTCGGGGGCCCCTGCCGGAAATCGAAACTCGCAGACGACACCGCCAACCGGGTCCAGCCGATCATCCTCAGATTCCACAACCTGACGTAGGAAGAAGAGACGCCACACTCCCTGGTGCGAGGCCTAGGCGAGCTGGACGCTGATACCCGGATCGGGGACCTCATCCACCAGTCTCGCATACTCTTTGAAGGTGACCCAACCTCGCCACGGATCAAGGGCTTCGCCAGCAAGGCCCTTGTTGGCGAGGAGGCTCAGCAGCATCGGGAGAAGAACCTGCGGACCTTTCAAGCCAACACCTGGTTAAAGGCCGCTGCTCAACGCCCGCGCTTCTGGTGCAGGCACAACCCCGAATCCGAGCAAACCTACGCTTCCGCCGCGCGGTTAAGAAGGGGCGGGCCGCCAGGGCGCAAGGGGCCCGGAGCGACTGTGGCCTGCAAGCACAGGTTAGCCGGTTGGGGCGGATTCATATACTAAGTGCAACACGCCCCGACCTGAGAAAGGTGACCTGGCGAATACCATTAGACTTCAGCTCTCCTCCAGCAGAGAAAGAAGGCTACGCCGCCGTTCAGTGGGCGGGGGCGAGCCACGGGAGATCAGGCCATCTGCGAGGCCAGGGGCGCTCTGGGGGTCAATATCGCGAGCACCACGGCGAC
>JBGPJS010000004.1:0-27396 GCA_041485505.1 Gemmatimonadota bacterium
CACGGTGACGTACGCGCCAGCCACCTTCATCCGGGGGCCGATCACGGTCCCTTCATTGATGGCGTCACGGAGAGCGGCGTCAACGAATGCGCGGTAGGTCCCCACGTCCCTGACGCTGGTGAAGCCCGCTAGGAGGGTCTCACGGGCATGCCGGACCCCAATGAATGCGTCCTGGGCTTCCGATCTCTTGAGAAAGACCAGGTAATCGGCCGACTCGAGGTCCTCGGCGAGGTGGGTGTGGCAGTCGATCAGGCCGGGGGTGACCGTGTATTTCGAGAGATCGATGACCTTCGCCCCCTTGGGAATCGGGGCCGAAGCAGGTTGCACCGCCTCGATCTTCTCACCGCGGACCAGGATCACCTGGTTGAGTCGGACCTGCCCCTGCTCCACATCCACCAGGCGCCCAGCACGGATGGCGGTGAGGTCCTGGGCAGGAAGCGCTGGTACCGAAAGGGCAAGGAGGCCGCAGATGCATGTCCCGAGCACCAGCGAGGGAACCGCGGATGAAGGCAGATAAGCAGACGCCATGAGTGGTCGATCTCCCGGCTGATCCAGATGATGATTCGATCCCACCTACCGCCGTACCGCCCTCCCGCTTCGTCCGTTCCTATTGCCTCTTCTCAAACTCGGCACGAGCCGCGGCCAATTGGCCCAGTACCGTGCGTCGCTCGGCCTCGCTGTTCCAGGTTGTGGAGGCTTCCACCTCGCCTTTGAGACGGTCGATCCACCACATGAAATAGCGGGCGTCGTCCGCCGAGCGGATCGGGCGGCCGCCAACCGTGAGATAGACCGGGCTGGTCGTTGCGAGCATCAGCGAGTCGAGGATCGGTTCCGCCGCATGGTCCCCCCAGGCCCGAAGCGTCACCCAGGTGCTTTGGTCGAAGGTAAGCATCACGGTAGTATCCAGCCGGGTCGCTCCCGGCCGAAGGGGGAGTGCCGCGATGATTTCACCGTTACTCACGATCTCCAGGTGATCAACCGGTCGGTTCGATCGGAGTGAAACCGACGCGCTGAGCCGGTGAGATCCGGCCGGCAGTGTCAGCTCCGAGCCGATCCCCCGCCCCGAAAGGGAGAATTCCAGCAGCGGGCCGTTGGTGGCGAAGGTCCGCCCCGCACGCAGACCGGCCAGCCAGCCGTCGCGCGTCAGCGGCCCCCTGGTTTGTACGAACACCCGCTCCAGTCCAACCGGTCCGTGGAGCGAAGCGTAGTTGGCCATTGCATCGGACCCGGCGGCCGCCGGCAGGTGAAAGCCGCAGTTGAGCAACTGATACCAGGTCCTCAAATTGTCCCATGGCGAATCCACGAAGCCGACGGCCTCGTAGAAATCCGCCTTGCCGAGCGCCACGTCGACCGGAAGGTCACGGGGAAAACCGCCCCGGAACCGGTTCGAATCGGGATGGAAGTCCATCGGGTGGGCGTAGCCGGCCAGGGCCCCATCGGCGTGCGCCAGGTCGATGACCGTGGTGTTGGACGGCGCAAGGCTGGCGGCCGCGGTATTGACGTAACCGGCATATCCCGGCAGCAGCATGCCATGCCGGAGACCCACGAGATCCAGATGGCCCCAGTAGCTGGTGTGGAACTCCTGGTCGTGCGCGAGGATCAGGTCCTTGGTGGAGACGGGGTCTACTCCTACCCCAGCATAGGCGATGTCGGGGATCCGTCCCTCCTTGTTGGCCAGCAGATTCTCCACGACATGCAGATCCTCGGCCCGCGCCTGCAGGGCCAGATGCGCCGGCGTGTTCCGGTAGGTTCCTCCGTAGTTCATATGCATGTGCAGATCCCCACTCCACCAGCCGCTGGCCGGCAGATCCGCGAGGCGCGCGAGCACGAAACGCACGGTTGCAGCTGTGCCCGGACGGACCGTGACCATCTGGTCCACTACCGTATACTCCGGCCCGTGAGAGACCAGCACCTTCACCTGGCCCGCCGGTAGCGTGAGCCGCGACGAACCGTCGCTGTGGAAGTAGGTCGCTTCGAAATGGCGTTCGCCACGATCAAAGCGATCGCTGGCGTGACGCCAGGCGGCGTCCGGGGTGGCGCCGCGACCATCGGACAGTGTCACGGAGATGCGGGCAGGGAGGGGGCGGCCTCGAGCATCGTCCACCCGAATGAGGAGCTGTCCGACCGGCCGCCGGAAGATCCGCAACCGTTGTCGCACCGCCTCCCGCCGCCCCCCCGGCACCGTGATCACCTGAAGCGTCGGAAGCCCCCGCTCGTTCGACACGTATGCGATTCGCTCGCCGTTGGGACTCCAGCGGGGTTCGGTTGCGTCGAAGTCTCCGTAAGTCAGTTGCAAGGGATCGCCCCCTTCGGCGGTCATCAGCCAGAGCTGGTGCCACTGCCCACCGAGGTAGGAGCTGTACACCACTCGCTTGCCATCGTGAGACCAGTCGGGTCGCGCCTTCCACGTGGTCTCCTCGTTCCGGATCTCCCGAAACGCGCCCCCTTCCCTGGCCTCCATCCTCCAGATCCCACCGGTTCCCCAGATGTGCCCGGCATTGGAGACCAGCATCAGGGAGGCGCCGTCCGGCGACCAGGTGGGCGAGAGATAGTGGTCGAATCGGGAGTAGTAGTATCGGGGGAGCCCGCTGTCGTGGTCGCTGGTCAGGCGGACGGGCGGGCCGGCTGCTTGGCCGCCCTTCATCGGCAGCAGATAGATGTGCCAACGTCCTTCGAACGCCGTCGACACGAAGGCGATGTTGCCTCCGTCCGGGGACCAGCGCGGCTCCACGTGGACCGCTCCGCCTGCCAGCAGCGATTGTGAGACCAGCGTCGCCAGTTCCAGCACTCGGAGCTCGATGGCATCGTCGTGGTAGGAACTGTAGACCACCCAACGGCCGTCCGGCGACCAGTCCGGCTGACCATCGTAGCCGGGGCCGTCGGTGAGCTGTTCGGCCACGGTGTCTCCCAGCTGCTGCCGCCACAGCGACCCCTGCATCGAGTAGATGAGGGTCTTCCCGTCCGGCGACCAGGTGGGACTTGCGGCCCCGCTGGTTGCCTGGGGAAGATACATCTCACGGTAGTAGTAACTATGGGGGACGTTGATCTGCTTGAGGACGGGCTCGCTCTGGGCCCGCGCCATGACGGGAACTGCGAGCAGGACAACCAAAGGGAACAGGGAACGGGGAACCGGGAACGGGACTGCCCGTGACCGACGATCCGGCCGCCTCGTCGTGGGACTCATCCTTTGTCTCCGGTTCTCGGTTCCCGGTTCCCCGTTCCCTGCCTGCCCCGCCAATAGAAGATCCCCCCGACCAGGACAAAGGCCGACGCCCCGCCGATCACCTTGATAAAGAAGAGCCAAGTCTCGGTGGTCCCGGTCGGCGGGACCATGGCGACTCCCATGGCGAAGAGGGTGAGAAAGAGCCCGGCCGCTCCGGTCAGGTAGGCTCCCGCTTTGGTTTTCGGAGGGATGGTGCCCTCAGCACCGATCGGATCCCGGTGCCGGAAGCGGATAAAGCTGAGGAAGAGATAGATATACGGGATGAAGTAGATCAGCAGCATCGTGTCGAGGAGGATGAGGTAGGCCTTCTCCACGGTGGTGCCCTTGCCGATCACCGACAGCACCAGAAAGACTGTCGCGAGCCCGGCCTGCACCAGAATCGCGACGTAGGGTGTCTTCCATTTCGGGTGGACCCGGCCGAAGGCCGGCGGGAAATAGCGGTCCAAACCGATGGTGAAGGCCACCCGTGCCGGACCCGCCAGCCAGGCCCCCACTCCCCCGATGTTGCCGAGCACATAGCCGGCCGCCGCCACCGGCGCCACCCAGGCCACGGTACCGGCGCCGACGTGAATGGCCTGCAGGAACCCGGAGACGATGTTGACGTCCTTCGCGGGGATCAGCGTGAGGACCGCCCAGGTGCCCACGATGTAGAGGAACAGGACCAGGGGCGCCGAGAGGAGAATCGACCGCGGGAGGTTGCGTCTCGGTTCGGCAATCTCTCCGCCCATGGTCGCGGCCAGTTCCAGCCCGGCGAATGCAAAGGCGATCGTGGCCCAGAGGTTGAGCTCCCCGAATTTGGTCAGATCGGGAGTCAACGAGGCGAGGGTGAATTGGTTGGCCGCAGCGCCATGGAGGGCCGCATACCCGGCCAAAACGATCAGACCGATCCCCGGGAGATAGGTCGCGACCGCGCCCACGTTCTGCAGCCATTTCCCGGTCGAGAGTCCCACGATGTTGAGCCAGACGGCGAGCCAGAGCATGATGAGGGTGGCGAGGAACACATACATCCGGTCATCGGCCAGGCCGCTGTCACCCTTGCCGACCACGTAGGTCGCGATCACCGCGGTGGAAATGAGCAGGTTGGGATAGTAGAGGACGTTGTTGATCCAATAGCACCACCCGCAGAGAAACCCGTGCCCCTCACCGAAGGCCCGCTTGGTCCAGAAGTAGATCCCCCCCTCATCGGGGAACCGCGCCGAGAGGTCGCTGACCGCGAGACCCTGCGGGATGAAGAAGAGAAGGGCGGCCAGTATCCAGAGTGTAATCGAGCTGGGACCGGCGGCGGACGCCGTGGCGAGCCATCGGAGGCTCAGGACCGCCACGACGTGGAACAGGACGAGGTCGCGGAGACCGAGGGAGCGGGGGAGGTCGTGGGAAGTCGCGTCCTGACTCATCTGGCCTCGATGGGAACAGCGTGAGCAGTGAGCGGTAAGCAGTGAGCAGGGGGTGAGCGCGCCAGCAGCCACGCACGGAGGGCTGGTTCGGACATGGAGCCACCGCTCACCGCTTACTGCTCACTGCTTACCCTTTCAGGTACAGTTTCTTCGGATCCAGCACCTCTCTCAACAGGCGCAACTCTTCCGGGCTCGGCGGCGTCACGGAACCGAGGGGAGGTTTCGAGCGCAACGGCCAGCCCACCAGCTTTCTCACCTCTTCCTCGGTGTTACCGGGGTACAGCGCCGTGAGTACCAGCTCTCCACTCTCGGTCTCGGCTTCGAGAATTGCCTTGTCGGTGATGACCTTGATCGGTCCCGCGCCTGGCATGCCGAGTTCCGTCCGGCTCTTCCCCTTGCAGCGCTGACCCGGGCTGGTGATGAAATCCACCGCCTCGGGGAACCCGCGTGCGTCGAGCTTGCTGATGATCAGCGTCCGCTGAGCATGCACCGCAATCTCGGCGGCCCCGCCGCTCCCCGGCAGCCGGACTTTGGGACGATCATAGGAGCCGACGACGGTCGTATTGATGTTCCCGTAGCGATCGATCTGCGCGCCGCCCAGGAAGCCGACTTCGATCCTGCCGTTCTGGAGGAAGAGCTGGAAGACATCGGCCATGCTGCAGATCATGAGCGAGCCGGTCACCAGCGAAGGATCGCCGATGGAGACCGGCAGACGATCGGGGACCGCGCCCACCGCGCCCGACTCGTAGATCAACACTAAGTTAGGCGCGTGGAGGGCACGGGCCAGATTGCACGCCAGATTCGGCAGCCCAATGCCGACGAAGACCACCTCACCGTCCCGGAGCTCCCGGGCGGCGACGGCGGCCATCATTTCATTGGGGGTGTAGGTCATTGACCCCTCCCCCAACCCCTCCCCCTCCGGGGGAGGGGAGCAATCGATGGGGCTCTCTTCGAAAGTACCCCTCCCCGGAACGGGGAGGGGACGGGGGAGGGGTCGATGAGAGGGTCAGAACCCATAATTCACCCCCGCCGCCATCCGCACATCCGCCTTCAACCGCTCCGCCAACCCCGGCTGCCTCGCCATATAGGTTGCCCGGTCCGGCACCCCATGGACCCACTCGTCGAGGTAGGCCTCGAGCTTCTCAGGGTCGCGGGAGATCGCCTCCCAGGCCACATAGAAATCGTTATCACGGTCGTAGTAGCCCTGGGCGTAGGAGGGATGGGCGCCCCAGGGCTCCAGCACCACCGCATCCACAATCATTCCGGGGATCAGCGTCCGGTTGGGATCAGCGCGGATGACCGATTCATCCACCAACTCCTCGACCACCACGATCACTCGCTCCGAGGCGAACGCCGCCTCTTTCTGCACCCCGAGAAGCCCCCAGATCTGGGCGTTGCCCTGGGCGTCGGCCCGCTGGGCGTGAACGATGGTCACATCGGGGTTGAGCGCCGGGACGGTGGCGAGTACTTCACCGGTGTAGGGACAGGTGACCGTCTTGATCCGCGGATTGGCTACCGGCAGGTCGGTCCCCATGTAGTTCCGCATGGTCCAGAACGGGAGCCGGGCCGCGCCGGCGCTCACCCGCGCCACCATGCCGAAGTGGGAGTATTCCTCGATCTCAAGAGGAGGAGTCCCCTTTTCCACCGCTCGGCGAAAGGCGAACAGCGAGCCGGCACCGGGATTCCCGGCCCAGCTGAAGACCAGCTTCCGGGCGCAGCCGGCTGCGATCAGCTGATCGTAGATCAAGTCGGGGGTCAACCGGCAGATGGTGAGGTCCTTGCGGCCCTGCCGGATGATCTCGTGGCCCGCCGCGAAGCAGATGAGATGGGTGAACCCTTCGATTACGACCGTATCGCCGTCATGAACGTGGGTGGCGATGGCGTCTTTGAGGGAGACGACTTTCGATTTCATCGGCATTCGATGATCGCTTCTCCAGCTGGTGCCGTTGCTTACTCGACCGCCGCAATCCCCTGGATCTCGATCAGCATCCCATCCCGGAATTCCTTCACCGGCACCACGGCCCGCGCGGGACGATGCTCCCCCAGGAGCCGGGCGTACACCAGGTTGACCGGTCCCCAGAGACTCAAGTCGGAAACGAGGACGGCCTCGACGTTGCGCAGCGCCCGCTCGGTCTGCGCCTCGATCGAGCCCGCCGGAGCCTGAGGGTTCGCCGGATCCACGCCGAGCTGACCGATGACATGAGAGTAGTGACCTCGCGGGACCGGCGCATCCTTCGTGAGGATCACTCGCATGCTTCGGGTTCCTTGCGCTCGATTCCGTAACCGCGCACCACGGAGGCACGAAGGTCACGCGGAGAACCCTGGAAACGGATGGGGTGGTCTTCAGCCAGCCTCCGTGACCCTGCGTGGCTCCTCCGTGGCTCCGTGGTGCGCAGTTGTGTTGGGTGGCCTCTAGCCTACCATGTGGAGACGCCTCCGGCTAGGAGGGACTTCCAGCCTCCTCGATCTCTGCGATCAGCCGATCGCAGGCGCCGGTGAGGTGAGCCCCGAGAATGGCCTCCACCCCTGCCGCATCCCGCTCGGCTAGCGCACCGAGCAGAGCACGGTGTTCCCGCTCAAAGGTGCCCCGGTACTTGAGCATCAGCCCATAGGACAGCCAGTACCGATCGACCCGCCGGAGTAGCTCGGTGATGAGTTCCTGCAGCCGGGGGCGGCCGTCCAGGTCGTAGACGATCTGATGGAATTCCACATCGAGCGACCCCCACAGGGCCCCATCGGTCGCTTGCTCCGCCCGATCAAGAATGCTCGCGGCGCGGGCCAGATCTTCCGCTGAGAGATGCGGCACCGCGCGGCGGATCGCGCCGGTCTCGAGCATGGCCCGAATCTCGTAGATCTCACGAATCTCGCTGGTGGAGAGCGCGCTCACGGTCGCACCCCGGTTCGCCTGATAGGTCACCAGCCCTTCCGACTCGAGCTGGCGCAGCGCCTCACGAACCGGGATGTGGCTCACCCGAAGATTCGCGGCGATCTCGGCCTGCGGGAGCGGCTGATTGGCTCTGAGCTGACCGGTCGTAATCGCCTCGCGGAGCACGGCGGCAACCACCTCATGGGTGGCTTGACGATGGGGGCGCTTCACCCGACCCAGCACTTGATCGATCTTCAAGATTCTGCTCTTGACCACATGGGAGTTATTCACTGACAGGCACTTGCGCACATAATATATTATATATTATCTTCTTCCAAGTCAACGATCAAACCGGCGACCTGCCGGGACCAGACCGCTCCCCGAGGGTGTACCATGAACCCGCCAAACACCTTCGAGACCCTCACTCAACAGCCGATCCAGTACCCTCCGGTGCGCGAGTTCGTCGAGCCGGACTGGAACCGGTTGCCCGGCTACAAGGGCGTCTCGAAGCAGGACTGGGAGAGTGCGCTCTGGCAGCGGAAGCACACCGTCAAGAACCTGAAAGAGTTCAAATCCGTCCTGGGTCATCACCTGCCCGACAACCTGGCCACGAGCATCGAGCGGGACCATCAGGAGCGGGCGACGATGTCCATGCTGATCCCGCCCCAAATGATCAACACGATGCACCTGACCGATCTCTGGGCCGACCCCGTCCGCCTCTACATGGCGCCCGCCATTGACGATCGGCGGACCGACTGGGCCAATCACCCCAAGGCCTCACGGGACAGCTTGCACGAGGCTGAAATGTGGAAGGTCGAGGGCCTGACCCACCGCTATCCGACCAAGGTCCTGGCCGAGCTGCTTTCGACCTGTCCCCAGTACTGCGGCCATTGCACCCGTATGGACCTGGTGGGCAACGATGTACCCCAGGTGGACAAGCTCAAGTTCGTGACGCCGCAGAAGGATCGGCACCAGCAGATCCTCGACTATCTGCGGGCGACCCCGGCGGTGCGGGACGTGGTGGTCTCTGGCGGTGACATCGCCAACCTGCCGATCACGGTGCTCGAGCCGTTCGTGAGCGCGCTGCTCGACATTCCCAACATCCGGGACATCCGGCTGGCCAGCAAGGGGTTGATGGGGATCCCGCAGCACTTCCTCCAGGATTCGGTGCTGCACGCGTTCGAGCGGCTGGCGAAGAAGGCCTTCGCCCGCGGCGTGGACCTGGCGCTGCACACTCACGTGAACCACGCGCAGCAGGTGACACCGTTGGTTGGCAAGGCGGCCCGGAAGCTCCTCGAGATCGGCTTTCGCGACGTGCGGAACCAGGGGGTGCTCCTGCGGGGCGTCAATACGAGCCCACAGGAGCTCCTCGAGCTCTGCTTCATGCTGCTCGATCATGCCAAGATCATGCCCTACTACTTCTATATGTGCGACATGATCCCCAACTCCGAGCACTGGCGGCTCGGCGTCTTCGAGGCCCAGCAGCTGCAGCACGACATCATGGGGTATCTCCCCGGCTTCGCGACGCCCCGCATCGTCTGCGACGTACCGTTCGTCGGCAAGCGGTGGATTCACCAGATCGCGGCGTACGACCGGGAGAAGGGCATCAGCTACTGGACCAAGAACTATCGCACCGGCATCGAGCTGGACCAACCGGAGGCGCTCAAGCGGAAGTACGAGTACTTCGATCCGATCTATCTCCTCCCCGAGTCCGGCCAGCAGTGGTGGCGGGAGCAGGCGGCCCGCGAGCCGGTCGGAGCACGCGGTTAATCAAGGGGAACGGGGAACCGGGAAAGGGGAACGGTCGCTCCCAGCCACCGAAGCTCCGTTCCCAAATAGCTCTTCGCCGTTCCCCGTTCCCTGTTCCCCGAGTTTCCCATGACTCAACGCGACTACCCCCGCATCCTGGTGCCCCCCCCCGGCCCCAAGGCCAAGGCGATCGTGGCCCGGGACGAGCAGTGGACCTCCACCTCGTACATCAAGGAATACCCTCTGGTCATCGCCGGCGGAAAAGGCGCGATGCTGGAGGACGTGGACGGCAACCGGTTCATCGATTTCATGGCCGGCATCGCCGTGACCTCGACCGGCTATAACCACCCCAAGGTGGTGGCCGCCATCAAAGACGCCGCCGACAAGTTCCTCCACATCTGTGGTACCGACTTCTACTTCGAGGGTTTCTCGGCGCTGGCGGAGCGGCTGGCCAAACTGGCCCCCGGATCGAGCAAGAAGCGGGTGTTCCTGTCCAACTCGGGTACCGAGGCGGTCGAGGGCGCCATCAAGCTGGCCCGGAACCATACCCGGCGAGCGGGGCTCATCGCCTTTCAGCAATCATTCCATGGCCGCACCTACGGCGCGATGAGCCTCACCTCGAGCAAGGCTCGACAGCACGCCCACTTCGGGCCCATGCTGCCGGAGGTCTACCACGTCCCCTATGCCAACCCCTACCGGATGGGGGGTGCGGTAACGGCCATCCAGCAGTCCATTGGGGCCATCGATGACCTCTTCACTCGCCAGATCGCGCCCGATGACGTGGCCGCGATCTTTCTCGAACCGATTCAGGGCGAGGGCGGTTATGTGGTGCCGCCGGATGGCTTCCTCCTTGCGATCCGCCAGCGGTGCGACAAGCACGGCATTCTGATGGTGTGCGACGAGGTGCAGAGCGGCGTCGGCCGGACCGGAAAGTGGTGGGCCTCGGAATGGGAAGGAGTGGAACCGGACATTCTGGTGACCGCCAAAGGGCTTGGCTCTGGCATGCCGATCGGCGCCATGATCGCGAAGGAATCGGTCATGACCTGGGAGTCCGGCGCCCACGGATCCACGTTTGGCGGCAACCCGGTCAGCTGCGCCGCCGCACTCGCGACGCTCGATGTGGTGGAGCAATTGTTGCCGCACATCCAGAAAATGGGCGAGCGAATGCTGGCCGGAGTGAAGCAACTACAGGAGAAGTACGCCTGTATCGGCGACGTGCGGGGCCGTGGCCTGATGATAGGAGTGGAGTTCGTGAAGGACCGCACCACGAAGGAACCCTATCCGGAGCTGATCGACCGCCTTACCGAGCGCGCCTTCAAGAAGGGCCTGCTACTCCTCGGCTGCGGCAAGAGCACCTTCCGCTTTGCCCCGCCGCTGGTGCTGGACGAGTATGACGTCGATACCGGACTGGGGATTCTGGAGGAATGCTTGAAAGAAGAGGAGTAGCGGTGCAGAGGGATGGTGAATGGAACCGGCAATCTTTTCGCAGCCGATTACTTAGCCAGACGCGCCAGCAGCACCGCCGCCCGCTTGATCTGGATCGGCAGGGTGGTGAGATCGGCGGTTTCGTTGACCGTATGATCGTCCTGTCCCTTGAGGCCGATGCCGTCGATGATCGCCGGGACGCTGCCGGCCACGAACGAGACGTCGGCGGCGCCGGCTCGGCTCGGGTCCAGCGCCGTGACCGGGCCGAAGCCGAGATCGCGGCTCACCTGGTCATAGAACGCGAGGAGACGGTGGTTCCCTTCCGTGGGCGCCATCGGTGGATAGCCGTCCTCGAAGGTCATCTCGGTCGAGGTGTGAGGGAGAGATTCCGCCGCGATCGCCCGCATCGTCGCCTTGGCCTTCTCCCGCTGCTCCACCGAGATCGTTCGGATATCGCCTGTGGCAATGGCCTGACCGGCGACCACGTTGTCCTTGCCGACGGCGCTGCCTCGATCGGGCTCGACATCGAGAGTGGCCGCGGTACCCCCGAGCAGCAAGCCGGGACTGAAGGTGAGATACTGCTCGCCCGCCATACGCTCGCGGAAAGCATTCAGGATCCGGGCCGCTTCGTAGATGGCCCCGGGGCCGATGTCATCCCGGAAGATTTGCGAGGAGTGGGCCGGAGTTCCCTTGACCTGCAGGGTCCAGTAGGTAGTGCCTCGTCGGGCCACCACGATGCGCTGCGGGCTGCCGTCGGCGTCCTCAAAGCCCAGGGCGAAGTCGGCCCCTTGGGCTACCTGGGTCAGTGCCGCTCTCGCTAGGCTCTTGGGCTCTCCCGTGCTCTCCTCGTCGCCCATCAGGACCACGCGTACCGTGAGGCGGTCGAGGATCCGGCTGGCACTGAGGGCCTTGAGCGCCTGAATCATCACGACATCGCCGCCCTTCATGTCGATGATGCCGGGCCCGCGGGCCGCGGTGTCGGAGAGGACTTCGTACCACTGGAAGGGACTGTCCAGCTCGAAGACGGTATCGAGGTGGCCGATGAGCACAACGATCGGCCCCCGGGTACCCCGTTCGGCCACGAGGTGACCCGCGCGTTTGAAGGCAACGCCATCCTCCCAGCGGGTCGCAAACCCCAAGGCATCGAGTTCGGCACGGAACACATCCGCCACCTGCCGCACTCCGGCGAAGTTCATGGTGCCGCTGTTGATGTTCACCACCCGCTCGAGCAGCGCGCGGGCGGCCGGGATGTCGGCGTCGACCCGGGTGACGATCTGCTGCTCGATCTTTGAGAGCGACTGGGCCACCGCCGGTCCGTCGGGCGTCATGAGCATGAGACCCAGTAGTCCGAATGCGAAATGACGTCCGGGCATGCGCCTTGATCTCCGTTGAGGGCACCTCGCACCAGCGCGGGGAAGGGGACGATGCCCCTTCCCCGTTGCCCGTTCCCCAATCCCCGGCCGTTCCTCACCCCACCACCACCGTCCTGCTCTGCTCCCGGACAAACTGTTGCACGTACCAGGGTCCGCAGCCGCCTTTGCCGCTGGAGCCTGAGCCCTTCCACCCGGTGAAGGGCTGCGCCCCGGGCCAGGCGCCCGTCGTGGCACCGCTCCGCTTGTTCACGTAGCAGACCCCGGCCTCGACCTCATCGAAGAAGCGATCGATCTCTTCCTGCTTCCCGGAGAACAGCCCCGCGGTAAGGCCATACTCCGCCTTGTTGCTCTCGGCGATGGCCTGTTCAAACGAGGAGACTTCACCGATCGAGAGAAAGGGGACAAACAGTTCCTCGAAGAAGAGCGAGCTCGAGAGTGGCAACTGCGCGATAGTCGGTGCCACGAAGTGGCCCTTGTCGAACACCCCACCCTTCAGACGCTCGCCGCCCAGCAGGATCTTCCCTTCCTTGCCGGCCTGTCCCACCGCCTGCTGCCAGCGGGTGACCGCCTTCGCGTTGATCACCGGGCCGAAGTAGACATCACGCTCGGTCGGATCTCCCATCTTGATCGCCTTCGTTTTCTCCAGCAGCTTGTCGAGAAACAGTGGCGCCACTTTCTGGTGGACGTACACCCGCGAGGTGGCGCTGCACTTCTGGTTCTGCAGGCTGAACGCCGAACGCATGACGCCTTCTGCCGCGGCATCGAGGTCGGCGGTGTCCATGACAATGGCGGCATTCTTCCCACCCAGTTCCATCAGGCAGGGCTTGACCCATCGCTGGCTCAGCCCGTGGTAGATCCGCATTCCCACGCCTTTCGACCCGGTGAATACCACCCCATCGACGCCGGGGTGTTGCCACATGGCGTCGCCGACAATCGAACCGTGAGCCGGGAGAAAGTTGAAGACCCCCGCCGGCACGTCGGCGTCCCGATACACCTCGTAGAGCTTGAGCCCCGTCCACGGGGTATCCTCCGCGGGCTTGTAGACCACCGCATTGCCGGTCATGAGCGCCGCGGAGGACATCCCGGTGGAGAGTGCCAGCGGGAAGTTGAACGGTGCGATGCACACAAAGACGCCGTAGGGCCGGAGCACCTCGGTGTTCCGCTCGATCGGCGTCATCTTGGCCATGGGGCGGACGAAGCCGTTGGCCTCTTCCACCTGCTGTAGGTAGTAGTCGATCAGATCGGCCGACTCCTCGGCGTCACCCATCGCTTCCAGGCGGCTCTTTCCCACCTCGATGCTCATGGTCGCGGCCAGGTCGAACTTGCGCTCGCGGATGAGCGTGGCGGCCTTTCGGAGAATGCCCACCCGCTCCTGCCAAGGCCGATGGGCCCAGCCCTTCTGCGCCACGCGCGCGGACTTGACCGCGGCGTCGATCTGGGCGGGACCGGCGGCCGCGAAGGTTCCCAGGATGACACTGGTGTCGATGGGCGAGACATCGATGATGGGATCGCCGCCGCCCGAACCTTCGACCGGCTTGCCGTCGATGTAGAGCGGGTAGCCTTTGCCCAGGTTGGACCGGAGTGCGGCGAGCGCGCCGTCATAGGCCTTATGAAAAGCGTTCAGGTCGACGTTGGCGGAGGTGTACGTCACCTTCTGCATGGTTGCCATGGAAGCTCCTTACACAGTTCCGCGTTCCGGGTTCCGAGTTGAAGGGTGATGAAATGCCCGCGGAACTCGGAACCCGGAACTCGGAACTCTGATTCAATACTTTCCACTCAACAGTCCGCTTGTCACCTTTTCCAGCGCCCTCCCAAACCGCTCCACCAATTCGTCAATCTCGGTCTCGGAGATGATAAACGGCGGCGCCAACATGGCCAGGTCGCCATTGGTACCGTCCGCCTGGCCGACGTTGGGCCAGAGCATGAGCCCGGCCTCGAGGGCGGCGTCGGCGAACCGTTCGGCGAATTTCTGCTTCCGATCGAATGGCGCCTTGGTCGACTTGTCGGCCACAAACTCGACGCCAGCCAGTAGCCCGCGGCCCCGGACGTCACCCACATTGGGATGCTCCAGCAGTGCGGCCAGCTTCTTATGGAAAGCCGGGGCCATTCCCGCGCAGCGTTCCACCAACCGGTTCTTCCTTACATAGCGCACCGCGGCCAGGCCGGCAGCGCAGAGCACCGCGTGATGGGAAAAGGTCTGGGCGTGCATCAACCCGCCGGAACCCTTGGCGATCGGATCGATGATCCGCTCTGGGGCCAGCACCGCCGAGAGCGGCGCATAACCGCCGGTGATCCCCTTGCCCATCGTCATGATGTCCGGCACCACGCCGTACTGCTCGATCGCCGTCCAGGTTCCAGTGCGGCCGGCGCCGGTGAGCACTTCGTCCGCGATGAAGAGAACCTGATGCTGGTCACAGATTTCCCGGACCCGCTTGAAATAGTCGGCGCGTGGGAGCGATGCACCGGTCGAGCTGCCCCCCACCGGCTCCGCGATGAAGGCGGCCACCCTCTCCGCCCCCACCCGCAAGATTGCGTCTTCAAGATGAGCCCCCGAGCAGACCGGACACTCCGAACTCGGAACTCGGAACTCGGAACTCCTACAGGCACACCGGTACGGATACGAAGCCGGGATCAGCTCGATGTCCACCAGCCATTCACGGTACAGCGCCTTGTAGTGCTGCCGCGCGGAGGCCGAAAGGGCGAGGAGAGTGTTGCCGTGGTAGCCGGGGGTAAGGGCAATGATCTTGTGCTTCTCGGGACGGCCTGATTCCACCCAGTACTGCCGGGCCAGTTTGAGCGCCGCTTCCACCGCTTCGGAACCGCTGCCGAGGAAGTAGATCTTGTCGAGGTCGCCGGGGGCGAGCTCGGCTAGTTCGGCGGCCAGGGACTCGACCGGCTCGCTGGTAAACGCGGTCCCATTGAGGTACGCGATCTTCCCCGCCTGCTCCGCCATCGCGAGGCCGATTTCCTTCAGTCCGTGACCGAGGTTGGCTACAAAGGCGCCCCCACTCCCATCGAGGTAACGTTTGCCGGTCGAGTCGATGAGCCAGCAGCCCTCCCCGCGCTCGATGAGTGGGTAGGTCCGGTTCAGTTTCCGGTAGAAGACGTGGGAGTCGGGGTAGCGGTGGGCCAAAGGGCCGTGAGTTCCGAGTTCCGGGGTCCGAGTTCCGAGTCGTGGAATCGGCACGAATTTCACCAGCCCTGCCAGCTTTGGCTAGGGGCAAGGGGACCCGCAACGGTCCAGATCACCTTTCCTGATCGGAACCTTGAGGGCATGGGCGCATCGGGGTTTCCACCCCACGCAGCGATGGGTTGTTCGGCGCCCGGGACCCTCTTGCTCCGCCGGGTCCGAGTTGCGCGGGACATCGGTTGGCGTCCTACCAGGAGATCGCAACCACCCCGGCAATCCCGACATCATTCCTTCGCTCCACCCTCCGGCGAGGCCAGCCGCAGGCCGCGGTGAAGGATGAGCCGAGCCTTCCGCCAGTCGCGCTGGACGGTGCGATCGCTGACCCCGCGGAGCCCGGCGATCTCCACGAACGACAAGCCGCAGAAGAAATGCAGATCCACCAGCTCCGCCAGGCCTGAATCCACCTCGGCCAACTGATCGAGCGCGTCGCTGAGCTCCCCCAGGTCCTGGGGGGGGGCGCCGGTGCCGGGGTCCGGCGCCTCCTCCTGGCCCAGCGGGAGCAGATGAAACTCCCCGCCCCGCTTGGAGGCTGACCGGCGCCGGGCATAGTCGATGATCAGTCCGCGCATGGCCCGGGAGGCATAACCCAGAAATCGGGCTCGGTCAGGGAACCGGACCTGGCTCCGGTCAGAGAGATTGAGATAGGCCTCGTGCAGCAGGGTGGTCGTGCCCAGAGTGCAGCCGGGCCCCTGCCCATGCAGGTGGCGCTGCGCCAGGGTGTGCAGTTCCCGGTACAGGAGCGTGAAGAGATCCTCGGTGGAACCGAGGGACGCCGGCTCCCCCTCAGCGGGCGGGGGGGGATCGATCAATGCCATGGGCGTTGAGAGGTGCGGGTCTCTCAATATGCAGGCCGGGGCCGCGCCAGGGGAAGTGGCCGTTGGCCCAAGCCAGGGTGTTGGCCGAGTCGTTCGGGTCCGGCCATAGGTCAGGCCTCCGAGATCGGCGGTTCTCAGAAGTCGAGAGGCTCCGCGTCAACCAGGAGACGTTCCGGCTGCTCGCATGGGAATGATCCGTCTGGCGTTTTCCTGGTTACGGCTTCGGCTCAAATCGGGTGGATATTCCCAAGCGGGGGGGGCCCCAAGCGGGGTCGTCCAGGCCGACGTCGTTGGTGAAGGCGGCGGCATCCATGGAATGGGGTAAGTCGTTCGAGCCGGCGCTCGCGTTGGAATGATCCGTCTGGCGTTTTCCTGGTTACCGCTCCGGCTCAAATCGGACGGATATTCCCACTAAGGGGGGGGTCTCCCCAGAGGCGTCCGTCCAAGCCGAACTTCGCGGGTCCGGGCGGCGACCACCATATTGAAACACCCGGATCAGCGACCCACGGCGGCCTCCAGGACGGATCTCTCGCAACGACCGGAGGGATGTGTCGGCTTTCTCGCCGCCGATCCGATCCTTAGGTAGGGTCCCCTTCCGCCACCCTCCGTATCCCCGAGGTTCCGCCCATGGCCCGGCTCAGCAAAGACAACTGGGAGGCGCTCCGCCCATTGCTCGATGAAGCCCTCGACCTCTCCGCGGACGCCCGGCCGGCCTGGCTGGCCCAGCACCGGATCAGTCACCCTACCCTGGCCGCCGAGGTCGAGGAGTTGTTGAACCGCGAGGCCGAGGTTGATCGCGAGGGGTTCCTGAGCCCGGGCGAGCAGCCCGAAATGCCGGAGGGCAGTTCCTCGCTCGCTGGGCAGACGCTTGGCGCCTACGTCCTGGAGCGGCCCCTCGGGCAGGGCGGCATGGGGTCGGTCTGGCTGGCCCGCCGCAGCGATGGCAGGTTCGAAGGCGCCGCCGCGATCAAGTTCTTGAGCCTGGCGGTGGCGGGGCCGGTAGGCGAGGCCCGCTTCCGCCGGGAAGGCAGCGTGCTGGCCCGGCTTACCCATCCCAACATCGCGCGATTGCTCGACGCAGGAGTGAGCCCGGTCGGCCAGCCCTACCTGGTGCTGGAGCATGTGGACGGCCAACCGCTCGACGTCTGGTGCGATGACCGAAGGCTGTCCGCCGAGGGACGCCTGCAACTGTTCCAGCAGGTGCTGTCGGCCGTCTCTCATGCCCACGCCAGCCTCATCGTGCACCGCGACCTCAAGCCGTCCAACATCATGGTCACGGGAGACGGGACCGTGAAGCTGCTCGACTTCGGCATCGCGAAGCTGTTGGAGGAGAGCGGCCCCGATCGCACCGCGCTGACCGGGTCACACGAGGCGGTGCTGACCTTCGAATACGCGGCCCCGGAACAGATCCGGGGCGAGCCGATCTCCACGGCGACCGATGTCTACAGCCTCGGTGTGGTGCTGTACCAGCTGCTGGCGGGTCGGCATCCGACCAACGCCAGCTGCCACACTCCGGCCGAGCACGTGCGCGCTGTTCTGGACACCGATCCGAGTCGGCTTTCGCATGCGGTCACTCCCAGCGCGTCCCTGACCCAGGAAGAAGCGCTCCGACTTGCCGCGGCACGGGACGCGTCGCCCGAAAAATTGCGGCGGGTGTATGCGGGTGACCTCGACAACATCCTCGCCAAGGCGCTGCGGAAGAATCCGGCCGAACGCTACCCGACGGTCGCGGCCTTCGCCGACGACCTGGCCCATTACCTCAATCACGAGCCGGTCTCGGCCCGGCCCGACGCGTGGAGCTACCGGGCCGGCAAGTTTATCCGCCGCCATCGGGGGTCGGTGAGCGGGGCCGTGCTGGTCACTCTGGCCCTGATCGGGGCCGCCATTCTAACGGCATTCCAGGCCCGGGAGGCACGGCGGCAACGCGATGCGGCGATCTATCAGAGCAAGCGAGCCGACGCCCAGATCGAGTTCCAGAATCTCTTGATGTCCGAGGTCGGGGACCAGCCGATCACCATGCGCGAGATCCTCGACCGGGGACGCGCCCTGCTGGAACAGCAGTACGGCGAGGATCCTCGCTTTCTCGGCGCGATCCTCCTGCAGCTCGCCACCCAGTACGGGGAGCTGGGCGACAGCAAGGCCCAGGGAGAAACCCTGGCGAGAGCGGAGTCGCTGGCGTTGGCGGGGCATGGGGCCGAGGGACTGGCCGAGATCCGCTGCGACATGGCCGACAATCTCCGGAGCCAGGGCCGCTATGTCGAGGCCCGCAGTCTGCTCAACCGCACCGACTCCGTCGTCCGAGCCACCCGGGACCCGGAAGCCGAAGCCCTCTGCCTCCAGATTCGGGGCGAGCTGGAGCACGAGGCCGGCAACGCCGACTCCAGCCTTGTCGCGATCCGACGCGCCATCGCCATCGAGGACAGTCTCGGCCAAACCAATGACATGTTCTACCTGAGCCTCCTCGGCTCGTTCGCCGGCGCGCTCGAGGCCCAGGACCACTTTCGGGAGGCGCAACCGGTTTACCAACGGGCCTTGACCGGCATGGACAGCAGCGGACGCGGAGGTATGATGTCGCGCGTCATCCTGCAGCACAACCTGGCGTTGACGCTTATCCGTCTGGGTGAGACGGGAGAAGCGGAGACCGTGCTGCACGATGTCCTGCGGCGAGCGGCGCGGGGTAACCCGAACGGCGAGGCGTCCACCCAACCACTGATCCACTACGCTGAGACCGCCCTCTTCCAGGGTCACGCCGACTCGGCGCTGAAATATTTCGCCCTGCTGGTCGCGCAGGCGGTACGGGATACCAATCTCTACTGGGAGGGTCGGGGAACCTACGGCCTCGCCCGGGCACAAGCGCGGCTCGGCAGGCTGACTGAGGCACGGCGCAGCCTGGCAAGATTCCAACAGATCCGCGCTGGGTATCCCCACGTCCAGGACACCGACGATGTGATCCCGGACGTCCTCACGCTGCAGGGCCTCTTGGCCTGCGCCAAGGGCGATACCGCCACCGCCTACGAGCGGTTCACTCAGTCTCTCCGATTGAATGGCTACTACGAGGGGAAACGACATCGGCGGCTTCGTCCCGTCGTCATCCTGGCGGCGGAGACCGGGATCGCGCGGGGCCGGGTCGATGAGGCGCTCGCCCTTACCCGGGACGCTCGGGAGACCGCCACGGTTGATTCCCTCGCCGACACCCGGAGCGCTTACGTGGGAGAGGCCCGGCTGATCGAGGCTCGCGCGCTACTCGCCAAGGGAGATACTTCCGCCGCTCGCGCCACTCTTGAGCAGTCCCTTCTCGGGTTGAGAGCCGGGGCCGGCCCGGAACATTTCCGCACCCTTGAGGCCCAGCGCCTGGTGGCTACGCTGCACTAACCCCTCCCTATCTCGAGACCTTGCGGTCTCTGCGCCTCTGCGGTTCAGCAGATCGGCGATGTCCATGGGCCCGCCGCGGCCTTGCCCGGACGTTTGCTGCAATCTGCCTGCGCACCTCGGCGACCGCCGATCCCGCCATGATGTCGACCAGGGAGCTTTCCCGGACATTCCCGACCGCCATTTCGGGCCATCGGGCAAAGACACAGGGCCTGGCGGTCCCGTCAGGTCCGATCGCCAACACCTCCTTCGCGCAGTTCCCGCAGAGCTGGTCCAGGCTCGGCTGAGCGCCGCGCCCCCCGCGGCCCACCCCCCTCATATCGTCGGCGCCGACTTCGGTCACACCGAGTGCTTTGATCTCGGCAACCGCCTGCTCCCAGCGCTGGCCGTCCCCCAGGTCGACCACGCCCACCCGGACAGGAATGCCCCGCCGAACCACTTCGGCCAGGTTGGCCCGGGTCCGGGCGTGGCTGCCGCGTCGGCCGGTGATCGCGGCGTGCTGGCCCGGATCGTCGGAATAGTACGAGGTGGCCAGGCTGACGCCGGGCAGTGAAAACAGGTCCCATAACGCCGGAGTGACCTGCACCAGGTTCGAGAAGATCTCGACCTTGAGACCGTGGTCGAGCGCGTGCTTCACCAGGGCCGGCAAATCGGGGTGCAAGGTGGGTTCGCCCCCGTTGAACTGCACCACGCCCACTCCGATTCCGGCGGCCTGGTCGATCACCCGCCGCCAGTCGGCGGCCGTCATGGTGCCCCGGGTGCCGGTCGGGCCGGAGTCGGCGTAGCAGTGGGCACACTTCAGCTGGCACTTTCCCGTGATCTCCAGCCAGACAAACGAAAGTTTTGACACCGAGTCACCTCTTCACTTGTCTAGGCCGATTCGGGCGCGAGGGTTTCGCCGCGCCCGCCCGCTCCCGTGGAATCTTCAACCGATCGAACATCCGAAGGTCGGGCGCAGCCCGAGTCTTGGGCGGCACCAACAACGTGGGCAGGCCATCGAGCTTCGCGTTTAAGAGGCCTGAGAGAGGGAGGTGGCGGATCTGTGGCCTGCCGCGTTCGGTGTGCGAGGCTTCGTACAGCACCACCGGATGCCGTCGTCCGTAGAAGCGAGCCAGGTAGTCGACCAGGACTTTCAGGGTCGATCGACCAGGGAGGCGATCCACGACGCCGAGGCGCCCGAGTCCGCTCAACTGCCACAGCACCAGAGGTGTCGCGGTGTCGAACTTCCGCGGGAGGATCAGGAACCGGGTCGCCTCATAGCTTTGCCACCCCTCGAGCGGATCGATGCCGAGGTCCGCGAATAGACAGTCCTCAGCCGACACGCCGGGCAGCATCGTGGCGCGAAACCCTTCCTCCCGGGCTCGTTGGATCGCCTGGTGCGCGGGGGTCACGAAAACCCCCGGATGACCGTAGAAGACCACGCACAGAGCGACCCCCGCCCTCAAGCGTCCGAGGATGTCCTCGACCATGTCGTGGTAGATCGCCACCCGCTCCTTCCCTTCGCGGTGCCCGCGCTGGTACACCGCAAAGAGCGTCTTTGCCCGGCGATTGAGTCTCCCGACCCACTTACTCGCCGCTCCACCAACGAGGAGGTACAGAACCTCATCGGCCTGCTGGATCGCCGCTCGGGCTTCCGGCGTGGTCTGAGGTCCGAATTTGATGCCGGTGCCGACAATCGTCAGGGAACCACGTCGCATCAGAGGACCTTCTTGGGTGGTGGCTTGGGCGGGTCCGGGAGAATCATGCCGATGAGGATCGCGATGATGGGAATGCAGACAATCCCGCCCTTTACCTGCTTCGCCTTTTCCCTGATCTCAAGATCCTGGAGGCCCTTGGCCGGCTTTGCTTTCGGCCGCACCGCGCCTTGCTTCCGGGTACTGGGTCGCTTCGCCATGGCTCCCTCTCCTTTTCATGTAGATGAGGCTCTTGCGACGGGGATCCTGCCCCTTGGTGAGACCTGGGCCAGGTTGTGCTCTCATCATCTACATCGGATTCCAGTCGGACAACACGACACCCAGGGGTAGACGGGATCGCGAAGCCGGGTTCGGGAAGGGGGCCGAGCGCCTGCTACCCGCAATCCGGTAGACCCACCCTGTCGGGTTTGGCCATCCAAAATCGATATCCGAAGTATCAGTGCTTGTCACCCAGCGCAATTCAACCGAACCCGGAGGGAACCGAACCATGGGCACCAGGAAACGCCCCGACACGGGCAAGAAGAAGCTCACCCTGAACAAGCGGACCATGAAGGACCTCACCTCGGAGGCGGGAAAGATCAAGGGAGGACGCCCCAAGGCTCCCAACACGGGGTTGGAGTGTAGCGAAGGGTGCGGGTCCATCGCGGTATGTAAGTAAGACCACCGCCAATTGACCGGCAAACCTGCCAGGCCAGACGCACGGCAACTTGACAACCGGCGTAATTAGCCGAAGACTCCGCCGAGGGCGGGCAGTCCGGCAGCAAGACTAACCGAGGAGAGTGGTATGACAGCCAGGAAGCAGACCAAGACCGGTGCCCGGAAGTCGAAGAAGCTCCGCGTCAACAAACAGACGCTCCGGGATCTTGCCCCCGGGAAAGGCAAGGCTGGCGCCGTGGTCGGAGGGCGGGTCGGTAAGACGTTCGAGGATCAATGCAAATAGAACCAAGGAGACCAACGCAGCAGCACCAACCCAGGAGGGTGGTATGACAGCCAGGAAGCAGACCAAATCCGGTGCCCGGAAGTCGAAAAAGCTCCACGTCAACAAGAAGACGTTGAAAGACCTGGGCCCCCGCGGCACCGGACCCCAGGGTGGGGCCGCCAGGAGGACGGGGGAACCGGAGCAGACATGCGAAGGAAGAGGACGTTGAAAGACCTGGGCCCACCGGCATTCTTCGTTCTTCGCACCCCGCTCCTTCCGGTCGAGACTCTCCTCGGCTGGAGCAGCGGGCTCGGCGCCCGCGCCGCTTTTGAGCGGGGTGATCCGCTGGAGCCGGCGCTCGCGACCGACCGCGCCGTGCTGCGCTCCCGCCTGACCGACCTCATCGCCCGACCTGAAATACGCGAAGCGCTCTTTGTGGCCTCACCCAGCCTGGACGAATCGCTGGAGAACTGGTTCAAGAACCCAGACAGCGACCGGGGCCTCCGCACCGAGCGAGCCGTGGTCTGCTACCTGGCACGCATGACCACCCGGGCCACCCCGTTCGGGCTGTTCGCTGGGATATCCCTCGGCACCATCGGCTCGGAGACCCGGCTCAAAGTTGGGGACCGGCAGGAAATCAGCCGCCACACTCGGCTCGACAACGACTACCTCTTTGCCCTCCTGCAAGCGCTCGAAGCCGAGCCTCCAGTGCGCGAAGTCCTCCGCTTCCGCCCCAACGACACTCTCTGGTACGGCGCCGGTCGGGCCCGATACGTGGAGGCGCGCCTCAAAGAAAAGGTCCGGTCCTACCACCTGGTGAGCGTCGAGGACAGCCCTGAACTCAGGGCAACCCTCGCCAAGGCGGGGGAAGGAGCCACCCGTCAGGCCCTTGCCGCGGCCCTCGTCTCCGACGAGATCGAATTGGTGGACGCCGAGGCGTTCGTGGCTGAGTTGATCGAAAGCCAGGTCCTGGTCCCCTCCCTGGCGCTGCCGGTGACCGGGGACGAACCGTTGCCGGTGCTAGTCAGGGAACTGGACAGCCACGAACCAACCCGCCACGTGGCCTTGGCGCTCTCGAAGGTGGGGACCGCGCTCGATGCCCTCGATGCCGGGAGGCTCGGCGCCGATCCCTCGGTCTATCGAGACCTGGCCCGCACCCTGGAGCCGCTACCGACCAAAGTCGAGCTGAGTCGTCTCTTCCAGGTCGACTTGGTGCGACCAGCGCTCGATTCCCCGCTGGGGACCACGGTGCTCCGGGAAATCGAGCGCGGCATCGAGACCCTCCACCGCCTCACCCCCGGTCGCCCCGATCCGCTCGCTCGCTTGCGCGAGGCCTTCACCGCCCGGTACGAGGGACGCGAGGTACCGCTGCTCG
The DNA here is from genome assembly GCA_041485505.1 of Gemmatimonadota bacterium. GTDB lineage: Bacteria > Gemmatimonadota > Gemmatimonadetes > Gemmatimonadales > GWC2-71-9 > JBDUEA01. The sequence continues at coordinate 23,393 of JBGPJS010000004.1, forward strand.
AAGCGATGGACGAGGAGACCGGCGTCGGTGCGGCCCTGGTGGAGGCCGGCGATCCCTCCCCTCTACTCCGGGATATCAGGTTCCCCGCGCCGGCGGAAGAGAAGGTGGCCTGGAGTGCGCGGGAGGCGCACTTGGTGCGGATGCTCTCATCGGCGCTCAAGAGTGGTCAAGAAGAGATCGTGCTCAGGTCCGAGGACCTCGAGCAGTTGACCCCGCCAGGAACGCCGAGGCCGCTCCCCGATGGGTTCGAGCTTCTCGCCACCGTACTGGCGCCATCGGCGCGGGCAGTAGCGCAGGGGGACTTCCGGATCTGGCTCGACAGCGCCTCAGGGCCGCCAGGCGCCCGCTACCTCGGGCGGTTCTGCCACGCCGACCCGGCGCTCGCCGCAAAGGTGGCCGATCTGCTGCGCGCGGAGCAGGCGCATGATCCCGAAGCCGTCTACGCCGAGATCGTTCATCTCCCTGAGGGAAGGATGGGGAACATCCTGCTCCGCCCCCAGCTCCGGGAGTACGAGATCACCTACCTGGGCCGCTCCGGAGCACCCAGGGAACAACAGCTCACCACCGGAGACCTGCTGCTCTCGGTGGAGGACGATCGTTTCGTACTCCGCTCCAGGCGTCTCGGGCGGAGGATCATTCCCCGACTCACCACCGCGCACAGTTACTCCACCGGTCTCGGCGTCTACCGGTTTCTCTGCCAGCTACAGTCGGCGGGCCTGACCGAAGCTCTCTATTGGTCCTGGGGACCGCTCGCCCAGGCTCCGGTCTTGCCCCGGATCCGGCTGGGCCGGTTGATCCTCTGCCCGCAGCGCTGGCACCTGGATAAGAAGGAGTGCGCCGACCTCGCCAAAGGGACGGGCGCCGAACGATTCCGCCGAGTGCAGGAGTGGCGGGCCGCTCACCATCTGCCGCGCTGGATCGTGCTGGCCCAATACGACAACAAGCTCCCGATCGATCTCGACAACGTGCTGAGTGTCGAGGCCATGGTCCAGCAGATCAAGGGCGGTGAGACTGCCAGCTTCGAGGAAGCCTTCCTGGGCCCGGATGATTTGCTGGCCGAGGGTCCCGATGGTCGCTACGTCCATCAGATGATCCTGCCCTATGCGCGACCGGTACCCGCGGAGCCGGTGCCGCGGCCTCGGTCGAGCCCTCAAGTCCCAGCGGCTGCCCCCAACACTCCCCCCTTCCCGCGCCGCTTTCCCCCGGGGTCCGAATGGCTTTACGCCAAGTTTTATGGCAGCCCGGCTCAGCTCGACGAAGTCCTGCTCGATGCGGTCGGGCCCCTTACCCGCGAGCTCATGGAGAGCGGGGCCGCGGACGGCTGGTTCTTCATCCGTTACGCCGACCCCGATTGGCATCTCCGTTGGCGGCTTCATGGAGTGCCAGAGCAGCTGGTGAGCCGGGCCCTGCCGGCACTCCACGATGCCGCGGAGACGCTGCTGGAACGGGGCCTCATCTGGCGATTCCAGCTCGATACCTACGAGCGGGAGGTCGAGCGTTACGGCGGCCCCGAAGGCATGTTGTTGAGTGAGCGACTGTTCCAGGCCGACAGTGAGGCGGTACTGGAGATCCTCGAGCTGCTGGATCCCGGCGACGCGGGACTGGACGAGCGCTGGCGGCTCGGTCTCCGCGGGATGGCGGATTTGGTTGACGATCTGGGCCTCAAGCCGGCTCAAAAGCTCGAGTGGGCCCTGGGTTCGATCGAGCGGCGGGTGCAGACCAAGCAGCGGGGAGAGTTCCGCGCCAGGCTTACCGAACGATATCGCAAGGAGCGGTCTCGCCTGGAACCCCTGCTCGACCCCGAGCAGGCGGCCCAGGGAGATCTGGCGCCCGGCCTCGAAGTATTCCGCCACCGATCCGAGCAGGTGGCGGCGGTGGCGAAGGGGCTCCGGTCGCTGGAGAAGAACGGACGGCTCACGGTGCCAATCGCGACCCTCGCCCGGAGCTACACCCACATGCACTGCAACCGATTGCTGCGATCCGCTCAGGTGGACCACGAGATCGTCCTGCTGGATTTTCTGGCTCGACTCTATCAGAGCCGGGCGGCGCGCGCGGCGCCGCCAAGACTGACGCCTGAGCCAGCGTGACCTCGCCCTCCGCCTGGCGACCGCTGCTCAAAGGGGACCTCCGCGACCAGGCCCTCGCGTCGGTGCAAGACATCGCAGGCGCGCTCAGGAATCCTTGGTTCCCGCCCCGGATCGAGACCGACCCGCCCGATCTGCCCGGACCGTTCGGGCTCCTCACCGGTGCCGCCGGCATCGCGGTCTTCTTCGGCTACCTCGCCAAGGCCGGTCTGCGGGATGAGGCAGAAGAACTGGCCCGGGGGTTCCTCGACGAGGCAGAAGCAGGCCTCGCCAGCATCCCTTGGCACTTCGGGTCACGCGTGGGGCGGCCCAGCGTCCCGTCGAGGAGGCCCGGGTGGTGTCTGGCAGGCCACCGGCGACCCGGTGATGCACGACGCGGCGGTCACATGGTTCCAACGTGCCCTCGATTTCCACCGCCCGGGACAGGGGATCGGCGGATTCGTAGCGATAGGATGGCCCTCGCAGTCAGAGCTCCGCGAGGTGGCAGATCCTGGGTGCTCACCGGTGCAGCCGGGATCAGCCTGGCGCTCTTGGGGCGGCCACCACGGTCGAGCCGGCCTGGGACTGGGTTCTCCTGCTGGACAACCGGTTGCCTCGTAAGCCGAGCGCCTGAACCCAACCAGGTGTCGGGTCTGGATCCAGACCGCGATATTAGGGAGTAGAGCAGCTCGCCGGGACGTCACGTCCCCTGTAGGCAAACTCACCCCAAACCGGGGAGGAAGAGATGACTTCGAAGACCGCGAAGAGCACCAAGCCCGCCGCGAAGAAGGCCAAGCGGCTCAGTCTCAGCAAGCAGACCCTCAAGGACCTGAGCTCCCGTGGCCGCGGTCCCAAAGGCGGGATGGGGATCAAGATAGTACTAAGCCACTGTACCACTTGTCCGGCCAGCTGTCGCTCGTTCTGATTTCTGCAGGCTGGCCGCCACGACCGGAGACGGGAGAACGGTGAGCGGTGCCCGCCGGAGGGAAATCGCCGGCGCCATGAGCCGTACGCGGACCTGGCGGCCTTTGCTGGACGGCCGACTCCAAGACCAAGCTCTTGACGCCGTTCGGGACATTGCCGAGGTGCTGCGGGATCCGCCGCCGGTGCAGTCCTCGGAGGGCGGGGATTTGCCCGAGGCGGCCGAGGAGAATTTTGGCCTGTGCACCGGACGCGCTGGCATCGCGGTGTTCTTCGGCTATCTGGCGGAGGCCGGCCTGCTCCAGGACGCGGAGGAGTTGGCTCAGCAATTCCTTGCGGAAGCCGAGGCCGGAGTCGCCACGCACCCGATGGGGCCGTCGCTCGCCTCCGGGTTTGCGGGGATCGCCTGGGCCCACGCGCACCTCCACCGGCGACTGGGCTGGAAAGAGGATCGGGGCAGCCTGAAGGAGGTTGACGAGGCCCTGCTGTCGCTGCTGCGCGACTGGCCCTGGCCGACGGAGTTCGACCTGTTGTACGGGTTGGTGGGGATCGGGGTCTACGGGTTGGAGCGCTTCCCCAGTCGCTCGGGCAAGACCATAGTGCGGCTGGTGGTCGAGCGTCTGGCCGAGTGTGCCGAGGAGCCTGACTGCCTGGCCGCGTGGAGCACTCCTTCCGGCCCGCATGCGTTCCTGCCGGAAGGGGAGTTCAACCTGGGGCTGGCCCACGGAACTCCCGGCGTGGTCGCTTTCCTCGGACGCGTGGTCGCCGCCGGCATCGCGTCACGGATCACGATCCCTCTGCTCGGGCGCGCAACCGATTGGCTGCTGGCTCGGCAGCTTCCCGCCGGTGGCGGGGCCGCCTATTCGGGCTATTGCGAGCGGGATGGGACGCCGGGGCCGCCGACCCGCACCGCCTGGTGTTATGGCGATCCGGGCGTGGCCGCGTCGGTTCTAGCCGCGGCATTGGGAGCGGGAGACGGCCGATGGAAGACCGAGGCGATAAGAGTCGCCAGAGGAGCGG
>JBGPJS010000005.1:0-25670 GCA_041485505.1 Gemmatimonadota bacterium
GGTCCCGCTGACAGGCTTCCCGGAGCACTGCTCCGGGCTCATGTAGTAGGGCGTACCGATCATCGAGCCCGACACCGTGAGGGTCTGGGCGTCGAGGACCTTGGCGATGCCGAAATCGGTCACGACCGCCCAGCCGTCGGGATCCAGCATGATGTTGGCCGGCTTGATGTCGCGGTGCACGATGCCGCGCTTGTGGGCGTAGGCAAGTGCCCGGGCCACTTCGGCCACGATCGTCTGCACCATTCGTACTGGCAGGGCACCGGATTCGCGGATAATCGAATCGAGCGGCCGCCCCTCCACATACTTCATCACGAAGTAGAGCAGGTGCTCGGTCTCGCGAACGGCGTGGATCGGAATGATGTGAGGATGGCTGAGCTGCGCCGCGGTCCGGGCTTCCCGCTTGAACCGCTCCGGACCTCCCGCCCCGGCCACCAGATGGGGCGCCATAACTTTGATGGCGACCTTGCGGTCCAGCGGGATATCGTGCCCGAGGTACACCGTCGCCATGCCGCCCCGCCCGATCTCACCCAGGATTTCGTACTCACCCAGGGTGGCGTCGATCAGCAGGTAGAGCAACTCCGCTTGCCGTTCCGCTTCGCTGCGCTCCCCCAGTGGGGGCAGCGCGGCGGTCGCTTCCGGATCGTCCGGGGGGGCCGAGAGGGAACTGGCCTGACCGCACGACATGCAGAACCGCGCCCCGGTCATCAGCGGCTTGCCGCACGAGGCGCAGTGCACCATGGGCGTCATCCGCATGGAACGCTCCCGCCAAAAGGACTCAAGCTCGGCACTCGGTGCTCAGTTCTCATGGGACGAAGGAGGGGGTTCCGAGCCGAGCCTGCGGCTCATCGTAGAGCGGCGCCGGAGTCCCCGGGGCCGAGAGGTCCAGGAGGTAGAGCACTTCTCGGGACTGCTTGGTCTTCTCGTCGCTCATCCGGACTTCCAGCGCCAACGACTTCCCGTCCGGGGCCACGGCAAACGACCGGACCTCGAGACCGGCGGGCGAGAGTAACTGGGGTTCGGTACCACCGGCGTACAACCGCTTTACTACCCGCGAGGGTTGGTTTCCGCCCACCTGCTCGACGATGAACGCAAGATCGTTGTCCGGGAGGAATCGCGGGGAACGATCGTTATCCTTGCTGCTCCCGGGCAGAAGCTGTTCTGCCGCCGCATTGGGCAGATGGGGATCCGCCAGGCTCAACTTGTAAAGGTCATATTGGCCCCCGCGCCGCACACTCTCGAAGACCATGGTGGTCCCATCAGGGGAAACCGCCGGCGCCGCACTGGAGAAGGCTGAGTCGGTGATAGGGCGCCGACCGGAACCGTCGGCTTTCATCGACCAGATCTGGCTCCGCCCGTTTCGGGTGACCGTGAAGAAAATCCCGGCGCCATCAGGGCTCCAGGTGGGGTCATCATAGCGGCCGGGATTTGTGTCCAAAGGCGCAAGGTTCGCGCCATCTGCATCCATGACGAAAATGAGATTGCGCCCTTCGCTCCGGCTGGAGACGAACGCGATGCGGGTCCGGTCGGGAGACATGGCCGGTTTACTGTCGAAAGCCGTGGGCGATAAAACCGGCTGGGGCTCCCGTGGAGACTTGAGCGGGAGGTAGGCGATTCCGGAAGTCTTCGGCTCCATCTGCGCGGACACTAGCAGATCGCTCACGCCAAACACCGTGACCGTCGTCGTCTTACCCCAGGGCGCTGTCCCGGTGATGGTCGCGCGGCCAACGGTCATGGCTTCAATCTCGTTCTGCTCTCGGATCCGGATGACGGACGAGTTGTTTGAGACCCACTTGAGCTCCACTGCCCTCTGGGGACGGGCCTTGTTGTCATCATCCCGAAGCACCGTCCGCAGCGTGTCACGGTCCCCCACCCTCATCCCGATCGTCGCCCGCGTCGGGACCAGCGTGCCTCCGAAGACCTCGATCTTCCAGACGATGGTATCCACACCGGGAAGCACCGGCGTCGCGGTGAGCGTCGTCGACCCGGGGTACTTCCCCGTCAGCCGACCCCCCACCGGGTCGAGCGTGGCTAGGGCGGTATCGGTGAAGTGCCAGTGCATGGGGAGCCGGAACCGCGCGCCGGTTCCAGGGACCTGCCCCTCGAGGAAGAACTCCTGGGTTGTCAGCATCGGGATGGCCACCGGAGCGGTCGTCGGTGGGGTGATGTTGTAGTTGCCAAACTGTGGATAGACCACCACATGCAGTGCTTGCTCCACGCCCGCCACGCGCACCCGCACGTCGGCCGGGCCTGGAGCGGCGCCCGTCACGATGCCGCGCCCAGAGACGCGGGCCACTCCGGAATCAGACGACAGCCAAGTCTCGTTTCCCGAGTACTCTCGACCACCCTGGGCCGGGACCTGGAGGTTTATGGTATCGCTCGTCCCCGTGAGGAGGTGGAGGGTGTCCACGCTGAGGCGCAAGTCGAGCGGATCCACCCGGACCTCAATCGTGGTATCTCGCGCAAGCGGAGCGGTAATAAGGATCGCAGCCTGCCCTGAGCCCAGCGCGCGGACGTCTCCGACCGAATCGACCTCGACCACGCCTTGGGGGTAATCATGAAAACCGAAATGGGACCAGGTCAGCTTGCTGCCGTCACTTCGTACGATCTGGGGGGTCAAATGGAATTGCTCACCGACCACCAGTCGAAGCATAGGAGGCTCCACCAGGATAGCGGCGGCTTGACCTGCCGCGCCGGGGGGCGGACTCGTCCCCACCGCTGGCGCAGGCTCACCCCGGTTTACCAGCGAGTCGAACCCCTGAACCAGCACGGGGACGAAGCTCGGCACATCTTCGGCTGTCACCTTTATTCGCCCTCGGCCCTCCCTGAGGGCGCGGACTCTGCCCTGATTGTCAACGCTGATGACTGCCGTGTCGGGGGTCCAGAAGCTCAGATGAATCGACCCGATCGCAACTGCCTCACCCTTCCGATTAAGCGGTTGAGCCTCGATGGTTGCCTGCTGCCCCACCTTCAGATGAAGGACCTGAGGCCGGACGGTCAGGCGCGAGACCTTCTGTTGGGCCACCAGGTCGGGGAAGACGACCGCGGTCATCATAGCCGTCCCCAACATGATCGCCTGCGCACCTGAGGACGCGAGTCGCATCGGCGAAAGGTCTCCAAAGGCTGATAAGACGAATCGACAATACAGACACTTCCCCCCATCCACGAGGCTGCGGGGGCCGTGCGACATGAACCACCAACTGACAGTGATTTACGTCACAAATGAGAAGATTGCAAGTCGAGGAGATGGGCCCGGCCGGGAGACGAATTCTCTCGTGGGGTACCGCCTGAAAGTGCGATTCGATGAGACTGCTTTACCGGGCCGACCGCAGGGCATTTCATGGATCCCAGGAAGGCGGTCAGTCGATCGGGGACCCGGACATCAGAGGTGTCTGGCACCATGCTCTGGATGAGCCGTAGGTGCGGGCGCCCGGATCGCCCTACCCCAACCTCTCTCCGCGCACTATTCTCAGGGAGCCCCAGCCCCCCGGAGTACCCAATGGCCAATCCCCGCACCGCCATCGCCATCGCCGTGGTGGCGGGCTTCACCGCCCTCCTCGCTTACACAACGCTCTCCGCTCAGAAAACCGAATGCTTCGTCAAGGTGGAGTACAACAGCCTCACCGATTCCGCCACCGCCTCCGCGGCTACTAAAGACGAGGCCATCAAGCAGGCCCAGACCACCGCCTGCGGGCCGATCGCCAAAGGGATGAACGAGTCCATCGCCTGCGGTCGGCTTCAGCCGGTCGAGGTGCGCTGTCGGGAACTTTAGCGCTCCCCTTGGCGAGTAGGGGTGAGGCGGGGCCCGGGGAAACGGGACCGGGGGCTAGGGCAGGATCAGGGGGTCAGTTCTAACTGGAGAGGGGGTCAGTGAGTGACACCAAGCAACGATTCCATCGCGACGGCCAGAGCCAGCTACGAACGCTGCTGTGCCTCCCCGGACTTCCTGCCTACGTTCTACCACCACTTCTTCGAGGCCTGTCCCAAGGCCAAGCCGATGTTCGCGCAGACCAACTTCACCACCCAAGTCAACCTGCTCCGACACGCCATCGGGCTGTTGTTCATCTTCCCCAACCACCCGGGCGAGGAGCGGACCGTGCTTTCCCGCCTCGCGGAACGTCACAGCCGCCGGGACCTGCGGGTTGACCCTGAGATGTATCCCGCCTGGGTCGATAGCCTGGTACGCACCGCGAGCCAGTTCGACCCCCAGTTCAGCCCCGACATCGAAGGCGCCTGGCGAAAGGCGATCGCACCAGGGATCGCCTACATGCGCGAGCGGTTCTGATGACGCCCGTCCCTTCCACTCCCGAGTGGTAAGCGGTGAACAGCGAGCAGTACCCAGTCAACACCTCAGACGAGACGCGAAGCGCGGGGGGGGAATGGTCCGCTCACCTTCAAAGGGGCTTCCGGGGTCGCCGCAAACCGCCTACCGCTCACTGCCGTTGAGATCATGCGCTTCCCCCACCCCCTGACGCTGCTGGTCGCCTGCGTGCTCATCGCCGCGGGGCTCACCTACATCCTCCCCGCGGGCCGTTACGAGCGCCGAGACGATGCGACTACCCACCGAAGCGTGGTGGTCCCGGGGACATTCGCCGAGGTCGAGCGGACTCCCATCGGACCCTTCGAGGCGGTGGTGGCAATCCCCAAGGGGATGAGCGATGCCGCCTCAGTAATTTTCCTCGTCTTCCTCGTCGGCGGCGCCTTCACCGTGGTGGATCAGACCGGGGCCCTGCGCCGCGCCGTCAGTGCTCTGGTCCGCCTGCTCGACCGGAGAGAGGCGTTCGTCATTCCCATCTCCTGTCTGGCCTTCGCACTCGGTGGGGCGCTGGAAAACATGGCAGAAGAGATCATCGCCTTCGTTCCGGTGCTGCTTCTTCTCACTCGTCGCCTCGGCTTCGCTCCTCTCACTGCAGTCGCCATGAGCATGGGTGCCGCCGCAGTCGGCGCCGCCTTCAGCCCGATCAATCCGTTCCAGGCCCAAATCGCCCAGAAAGTCGCTCAGCTCCCCCTCGGCTCGGGCTGGATGTTCAGGACCCTCACGTTAGTCCTGGCGCTCGGGATCTGGATCTGGGGGGTGCTGCGGTACGCCCGTCGCACCCGTACGGCGGCCGAGGCCACCGAGATCCAGGCCGGAGAGCCGATGGGATGGCGCGCGGGTACGATTCTCCTGGTGGTTCTATCGTCGTTTGCCCTCTTCGTGTACGGCATCCTCGAGCTCGGCTGGGACTTCGATCAGATGTCGGCCCTGTTTTTCGTGATGGGCGCGCTGGTAGGATTGATCGGACAGCTCGGGGTTGGGGGAACGGTTGACGCCTTCGTCGAGGGATTCCGGTCAATGGCGCTCGCGGCGCTGTTGATTGGCTTCGCCCGCGCCATCTCGGTAGTGCTGGAGGAAGGGCAGATCATCGATACGATTGTCCACGGCCTCTCGAGTCCGCTGGCCAGCCTCCCCCCGGCATTTTCAGCAGTGGGGATTATGGCCATGGAAACCGCGGTCCACTTCCCGGTCCCCAGCGTCAGTGGCGAGGCCGTGCTGACACTGCCGGTGCTGGTGCCGCTCTCCGATCTGATCGGTCTCTCTCGTCAGGTGACGGTCCTGGCCTACCAGTTCGGCGCCGGCCTCTGCGAGCTACTCACGCCGACCAACGGCGCCCTCATGGCGATGCTGGCCGCGGCGGGCGTGCCTTACGACCGCTGGTTTCGATTCTTGCTCCCAGTGTACATCGTGCTGGTGGTGTTCGCGATCGCGGCGCTTGCGGTGGCTGTCACCATAGGGCTTCGGTAGGGTCCGCAGACGAACCAAATTGGGCGGGAATTTGGGGCTATCGGACTTGCCCGGGAGGCCCGGAAGGAGTCCGGAAGCGAGACCGGACAGACAAGGATGTCACCCCCATGGGACATTTCGCTCCAGCAAGCTGTTATGTTTCGTTCCTAAGCTCTTGTGCTCCGGCAGCTTCGCCCGCCTCACGCCCGCCCCGGCCCGAGGGAACCTTTGGCACCAAGGTTGCGTATTTTCATTACGGGACATGAAGTGGTCCCGCATGCAAACCGACACCGCGAAATGCCGCGCATATGAGCGAACTTATCATCCGGGAAATGGAACAGGGCGAGGAGTTCGCCGACTGGTTCACCGACCTCATGCTGCGCGAGGCCGATGAGACCGGTTCCGACCTGCATACCGACGAACGGTACCTTGTCCTGAGCAACGAGATCGGCGACTGGATCGGCGGCCTACGGTACTACCTGCGGGGCGGTGTGGCCCATCTACTCGATATCGCGATCACCCAGGAAGAGCGGCATCACGGCCACGCGCACCGCCTGGTGGAGGCGTTTGAGGAACGGACGAGGGAGAGCGGTGCCCACCTGGCGGAATTCTGGACCGACGATCTGCGGGCAGAGGGCGAGCTGATCGCCCTGGGGTGGGAACGGGTCATGAGACGAGAGAACTACCTCGGCCACCGGGTGTGGTATCTCATGCAGAAGGCGCTGGACTGAACAATCAAGAGGGCGACGTACCGCGTCGCCCTCTGAGTCTCCCATCCGGTCCTGCCCTTGTGTCTACGGCGTTTGTTCGGTGAGCCTTCCATCATTCCATCCATGGAGACAGATTTGATTCCCCCCGCCGGTGCTTCCGCGGTCCAGCGGTCGTCCGGCCACCCTGCCGTCCCGGGAGAATGATGAGCCTCACTACCTCCACGCGTCAGCTGCTTTCCAAGATCGAGGTACTCAAGGATCTGGAAGAAAAAGTCCTTGAGATGATGCGCGCCCACGAGCAGAAACGCGAGATCTGGTATCCCGCACAGCTGTTGGCTCCGGCACCCGGGGAATGCCCGGACACCCACCTAGCCGAGCTCCGGAAACGTGCCGCGGGGATTCCCGACTCCGCCCGAGCCGCCTTGGCGCTGAATCTCCTCACCGAGGAAGGGCTGCCCCATTTCCACCGACTGCTGGCGGTTTACCTCGAGGACGATAGCTACTGGCGCGAGTGGAACAACCTCTGGACTGCCGAGGAGGACCGCCACGGTAACGTCCTCCGGGATTACGCCCGCGACACCCAGCTCCTGGACCAGCGAAGGCTGGAGGAGATGCAGTTCAGCTACCTCCGCACCGGGTTTCATCCCGCGTGGGACAAGGATCCCTACCGGGTTTTCGCGTATACCACGGTGCAGGAGCGCGCCACCCAGTACTCCCACGCCGAGACCGGCCGGGTGGTGGGGGAATACGAGCCCCGCTTGGGCGACATCCTCGAAAACGTCGCGACGGAGGAGGCACGGCACTTCTCGTTCTACCGCACCGTCTTCGAGGAAATTCTGAAGCGCGATCCCGATCAGGCCCTCCACTCGGCATCCTACATCCTTCCCAGCATCGACATGCCCGGCCATACGATGCCGGGGTTCCGGGAACTCGCCGACGTGATTCGCCGGGCGGGCATCTACGGGCCGCGCGACTATCTCCGGATCGTGCAGGAACAGATCCGCTACTGGAAGATCGAGAGCCTGACCGGGCTCAACGAGCTGGGCCGCATGGCGCAGGAAAAAATCGTGGAGATCCCGGCCCGGCTGAAACGGATCGCGGATCGTATTGAGTCCAAGAGCAAGGCCAAGACCTTCAGCTTCGATGTGGTGTTTAATCGGGAATTCGCAATGGAGTGAGTAGAAGCGGCCGGCTGCCAGCCTCCAGTAGCTGGCGGCCGCGGCCGGTCGCTCCCTGATATTCCCACCTTCCGTGATCTTCCTCGCCCATGCATCGAAGCGATTCCAATTGGAGCGTCCGCGCTTTCCTGTCCACCCTCCTGGTGGCGAGTGCCGTGGCCTGTAGCAAGGAGAAGCCAAAACCCCCTCCCGGCACGCCGCCCCCAGCCGGTTCCGATGACCAGGTGGCCCAAGGACAGCAGGATGCGGAGTTCCTCGGTAAGGAGCTGCTCGACGTGCTCGACCGAGTGATGAGCTATAGGAGCTCGCATCGGGGACAGCTTCCCAAGTCGCTTCGGCAGACCGGTATCGACAGCCTGACGGGGGCGACGGTCCGGCGCCTCTCCCGTCAAAACGATCTCCCGCTGGTCGCGGTCCAGTTTCGGGCAACCGCGGGCCGGGCGGTGGTATCCTGTCAGGGCACCAGCGACCTCCGCGAGGAAGCCTCGCTGAACAGTGGCGAAATCACCGTGATGTGCACTGTGCCAGGCGGCGGGACCGGGGCCTTCAAGGTGGGTAAATTGCCGGAGCCGAAGAAAAAGAAGGACTAGGCATGCTCCCGGCTCTCCTGATCCAGGTCACTCAACTGCTGGTCTTCACGGCTTTCATCCTCGCCTCCATCGTCGCCGCGACCTCATGGGCGGTTCGGACCAGGCGGCTCACGCCGTTCGGGGCGTGGCCCCGATTGGTGCGCCGGATCGCCCGGCCCGCGACCGCACCGATGGAACGGCGGCTGCTCCGCTCCGGCGGCAATCCGCAGGACGCGGCGTACTGGCTGCTCGGCATTGCGGTGATCGGGGGCCTGGTTCTTCTCAGTCTGTTCCACTGGCTGCTCGACACCATCCACACGGTCGTATTCTCGTTGCAGGCCGGCCCCCGGGGGCTACTCCGACTCATCGCCGAAGGTGGGTTTTCTCTCCTCATGATCGCGCTCTGGGTCCGGGTCATCGCTTCCTGGTTCGGGATCTCCCCGTATCGCCGATGGATGCGGCCGGTGATGGCGCTGACCGGCTGGATGGTCGACCCGATCCGCCGCATCCTCCCCCCGTTTGGAATGATCGATTTCAGCCCCCTGGTCACGATGATCCTCTTGTGGCTGGCAAGCGGGTTGGTGATGAGCTGGCTGTGAAGTAAACGGTGAAGAGTGAACCGTGAACCGGTGGTGCCGCCGTGCCCCCCGAGGGGAGCTGTCTTTTGCTTCTTCACTGTTCACCGATCACTGTTCACTGTTCACTTCATTCCATGGCGATGCCACCCATCGAGCCCTCCCCCAACGGCGTCCGCCTCCGCCTCCGGATTCAGGCCAGAGCGTCGAGGACGGAGGTGGTCGGTCTGTACGGTGAGGCCATTCGGATCCGCCTCGCGGCGCCGCCGGTAGACGGAGCGGCCAATCGGGCCCTGCTGCGCTTTCTGGCGTCGACCCTCTCGGTGCCCCTGCCAGCGGTGACAATGAAATCCGGAGCTGCAGGCCGAGACAAGGTGATTCTGATCAGCGGCCTCACGGTCGCCGAGGCCAACGCGCGCCTGGGGCTGAAGTAGCAGTTCCGCGGCTCGTCCCCCCGGGACCTTGCCCCTCCCTTGGAAGGCACTAAACTTGCTGGCCAGCAGGTACAATTGATCTCGTGGTGATTTCCGCCAATTGCGGCCACGTTAAACAAACCGCTAAAACGCCGCTCCCGGAGCCGTTTTAGCTCCGGGAGTTCTGTTAGGCCAATGACTGGAACCTCCATCGCTGTGCCGTACACGCGCCGGGTCGTCACTGGAGCCGCTTCGTCCGCCACGACACCGCGAGAAGCGGAGTGTCTCTCATGAGCCTGATCAAGAACGCTCCCCGCTTCCAGGTGTCCTTCGAGTTTTTCCCTCCCAGGACGCCGGAGATGGAGCAGACGCTGTGGCGCTCCATCAAGCGTCTGGAACCGCTGGGGCCCAACTTCGTCTCCGTCACCTATGGAGCCGGTGGCAGCACGCGCGACCGCACCCACAGCACCGTCCGCCGGATCCTCCAGGAGACCAAGCTAGTACCCGCGGCGCATCTGACGTGTGTGGGGTCGACCCGGGAGGAGGTCGACGCGGTCGCAAGCGCCTATTGGAACGCCGGTGTCCGGCACATCGTGGCGCTCCGGGGTGATCCGCCGGAGGGCGCCGCGGGCTACACCCCCGTCCCTGGTGGCTTTGCCTGGGCCAGCGATCTGGTGGCGGGGCTCAAGAAGCTGGCCGATTTCGAAATCAGCGTTGCCGCCTTTCCCGAGGTGCATCCGGAAGCGGCATCGGCCGAGGCCGATCTGGACAACCTCAAACGGAAGATCGACGCGGGGGCCAGCCGGGCGATCACCCAGTTCTTCTTCGACAACGAGGTGTATTTCCGTTTCCTCGACCGCGCCGAGCGGGCCGGGATCCGGGTGCCGATCGTACCAGGCATCATGCCGGTCACCAACTTCAACCAGATGCGCAACTTCGCGGCACAGGCAGGGGCAAGCGTGCCGGCCTGGCTGGGTGAGCTGTTCGAGGGATTGGACAATGACGCCGACACCCGGCGCCTGGTGGCCGCGACGGTGGTCGCCGAGCAGGTCGACGAACTCGTCACCGCCAGGGTGCGGGAGTTCCACTTCTACACCCTGAATCGGGCGGACCTGACCTACGCGATCTGTCATATCCTAGGGTTTCGGGCGGCGCCGGCGGCCTCCCCGTCGGGGACGGAGGCGAGTGCGTCATGAGCTTGCTCACCCGGGAGGCTCGCCTCGCGCAGCTGGAGCCGCTGCTCCGGCAGCGAATTCTGCTGCTGGACGGCGCGATGGGCACCATGATTCAGAGTTACAAGTTGAGCGAGCAGGAATACCGGGGCGACCGATTCGCCTCCTACCCGAGTGACCTCAAGGGAAACAACGACCTGCTCTGCCTGACCCAGCCGGAGATTATCAAGGCGATCCACGCCGCCTATCTGGACGCGGGCGCCGACATTCTGGAGACCAACACGTTCAACTCGACCGCGGTTTCCATGGCGGACTATCACATGGAGGAGCTGGTCTACGAGTTGAACCGGGAGGGGGCTCGGCTGGCCCGAGAGGTGGCGGACCAATTCGAGGCCCGCACGCCAGATCGGCCGCGTTTCGTCGCCGGCGCCCTGGGGCCCACCAACCGCACGGCCTCGATCTCCCCCAACGTCAACGACCCCGGCTTTCGGAACACTACCTTTGACCTGCTCACGGCAGCGTACACCGAGTCGATCCGCGGCCTCCTCGACGGAGGGGCCGATTTGCTGCTGGTCGAGACCATCTTCGATACCCTGAACGCCAAGGCGGCGCTGTTCGCGATCGACGCGTTCTTCGAGGCTCACGGCTGCCGGGTTCCGGTCATGATCTCCGGCACCATTACCGATCGAAGCGGCCGGACCCTCTCGGGCCAGACCACCGAGGCGTTCTGGAACTCCGTCGCGCATGCCACACCGCTCAGCGTGGGGCTCAACTGCGCGTTAGGCGCCAAAGACCTCCGGGCCTACGTGCAGGAGCTCTCCCGGGTGGCCGGGGTCTACGTGAGCACTCATCCGAATGCGGGGCTGCCTAACGAATTCGGCGGGTACGACGAAAGCCCGGAGTACATGGCCGGCGTTCTCAAGGAGTTCGCCGAAGCGGGCTGGCTCAACATCGTGGGAGGATGTTGCGGGACGACCCCGGCCCACATCCACGCCATCGCCGAGGCGGTGTGCGGGCTCCCGCCGCGAGCGGTCCCCACCCTCGAGCGCCGGATGCGGTTGAGCGGGCTGGAACCGCTGACCATCGGGCCCGAAAGCGTGTTTGTCAACGTGGGGGAGCGGACCAATGTCACCGGGTCGGCCAAATTCGCGAAGCTCATCCTGGCGGGGAACTATGAGGGCGCGCTGGATGTGGCGCGGCAACAGGTGGCGAGTGGCGCCCAGATCATCGACGTGAACATGGACGAAGCGATGCTCGACTCCGAGCACGCCATGGCGACTTTCCTGCGGCTGATCGCGTCCGAGCCGGACATCAGCCGGGTGCCGGTGATGATCGACTCCTCCAAGTGGTCGGTCATCGAGGCCGGGCTCAAGTGCGTTCAGGGAAAGAGCGTGGTCAACTCCATCAGCCTGAAGGAGGGCGAGGAGTCGTTCGTCCAACACGCCCGACTGGTCCGGCGCTACGGTGCCGCGGCGATCGTGATGGCCTTCGACGAACAGGGGCAGGCGGACACCGCGGAACGCAAGGTGGAAATCTGTACCCGGGCCTACCGGATTCTGACCGAGCGGGTCGGCTTCCGGCCGGAGGACATCATCTTCGATCCCAACATCTTCGCTATCGGCACCGGGATCGAGGAACATGCCGGCTATGCCGTGGCGTTCCTCGAGGCCACGCGCCGCATCAAGGAGAGCCTCCCCCACACACTGGTGAGTGGCGGAGTCAGCAACGTATCCTTCTCGTTCCGAGGCAACAATCCGGTGCGGGAGGCGATCCACTCCGCCTTCCTGTACCACGCGATCCGGGCCGGCCTGTCGATGGGGATCGTGAACGCGGGCCAACTTCCAATTTACGCCGATATTCCGCCGGACCTGCTCGAGTTGGTCGAGGACCTGGTTCTGAACCGCCGACCGGACGCCACCGAGCGACTGCTCAAGGTCGCCGACTCGGTGAAGGGCCAGAGTGCCGCCAGGGAAGAGGACCTGTCCTGGCGCAACGGGCCGGTGAACGAACGGCTGGCGCACGCGCTGGTCCACGGCATCACCGACTACATCATCGAGGACACCGAGGAGGCGCGACGACTGGCGGAGCGACCGATTCAGGTAATCGAGGGGCCGCTGATGGATGGCATGAACATCGTGGGGGACCTGTTCGGCACCGGAAAAATGTTCCTGCCCCAGGTCGTGAAGAGCGCCCGGGTCATGAAGAAAGCGGTCGCTCACCTGGTGCCCTACATCGAGGCCGCCCGGGATCCCGGCGCCGAGGTCCGGACCAACGGCCGGGTGGTGATGGCCACGGTCAAGGGGGACGTCCACGACATCGGCAAGAACATCGTCGGCGTCGTGCTGCAGTGCAACAACTACGAGGTGATCGATCTCGGCGTGATGGTACCCTGCGCCAGGATCCTGGAGACCGCCCGGGAGAGGAAGGCGGACATCATCGGTCTGAGCGGGCTCATCACCCCCTCGCTGGAGGAGATGGCCTTCGTGGCGAGCGAGATGGAGCGCGAAGGCCTCCGCCTTCCACTGCTGATCGGCGGGGCGACGACCTCCCGGGTCCATACCGCGGTGAAGATCGAGCCCCGCTACCGGGGCCCGACCATCCACGTGCTCGACGCCTCCCGTGCGGTGGGTGTCGCCAGCAACCTGATGAGCGAGACCCTCCGCGAAGGTTTCGTTACGGCGACCCGCACGGAGTACGCCGATGTCCGCGAGAAGCGGGGGGACCGCAAGGCGGAGGAGCGCCGCCAGCCGCTGGCCGACGCACGTCGCAACCGGCTGGTCATCGACTGGACCAAGACCCGGCCCACCGAACCGGGCTTCACCGGGGTCAAGGTGCTCGACCACTACCCACTGGAGGAGCTGGTCCCTCGCATCGACTGGACGCCGTTTTTCCAGGCCTGGGAGCTCGCGGGTCACTATCCGGCCATCCTGACCGATCCCGTAGTCGGCCCCGCAGCCAAGAACCTCTTCAACGATGCCCAGGTGATGTTGCGGCGGATCGTCGGCGAGAAGCTCCTCCAGGCTCGGGCGGTCATCGGATTCTTCCCGGCAAACAGTGTCGGTGACGATGTCGAGATCTACACCGACAAAACCCGCCGCCAGGTGCGCTCGGTCATCCACACCCTGCGGCAGCAGATGATCAAGCCCCCGGGCCGCCCGAATCTGGCGCTGGCCGATTTCGTCGCACCCAAAGAGACCGGTCTCCAGGATTACCTCGGAGTCTTCGCGGTGACCGCGGGTGCGGGGATCGACGCGGTGGTCGCGGCCTACGAGGCCAACCACGACGACTACAGTGCCATCATGGTCAAGGCGCTGGCCGACCGCCTGGCCGAAGGCTTCGCGGAGCGGTTGCACGAGCGGGTGCGCCGGGAGTTCTGGGGCTACGCCCGCGGGGAACAGCTGGACAACCAGGCACTGATCAAGGAACAGTACCAGGGCATCCGGCCGGCCCCCGGCTATCCGGCCGCCCCGGACCACACCGAAAAGCGCATCCTTTTCGATCTCTTGGGCCCGGAGGAGAAGATCGGCCTCACCCTGACCGAAAATTTCGCCATGCTACCGGCCGCCTCGGTCAGCGGGTTCTACTTCTGGCACCCCCAATCGCAGTACTTCGGCATCGGTAAGATTGAGCGGGACCAGGTTGAGGACTACGCCCGCCGAAAGCAGATGGAGGTTCGCACCGCCGAGCGCTGGCTGGCGCCGGTACTCAACTACGAGCCATAACTAAGTGCTGAGTGCTGAGTGCTGAGTGCTGGGTGCTGAGTGCTGGGTGCTGAGGGGGACATGAGAGTCAAACCGGTCACGCTCGAGGGCCGCGTGGTGCGCCTGGAACCACTTACCCTCGACCATCTCGATGGGCTTTGCCTGGTGGGGCTCGACGAGGATCTGTGGCGGCTCACGGTGACCCAAGTCCGCACTCGGGACAATCTCCACCGCTACCTCGAGACCGCGCTGACCGAGCAGGCCCAGGGGGTCTCGCTTCCATTCGCGACGCTGGATCGCGCCACCGGGCGGCCGATCGGCAGCACCCGCTTCGGTAACATCGACCACCACCACCGGCGGGTGGAGATCGGCTGGACCTGGTTGGGCCGGGCCTGGCAGCGGACGCCCGCGAACACCGAGGCCAAGCTCCTGATGCTCCAGCACGCGTTCGAGGAGCTGGGCTGCATCCGGGTGGAGTTCAAGACCGATGTCCTGAATGAACGCTCGCGGCGCGCCCTGCTCCGCATCGGCGCGAAGGAAGAGGGCATCCTGCGCCAGCACCTGGTCACCGAATCGGGCAGGCTGCGGGATTCGGTCTATTTCAGCATTCTCGATCGGGAGTGGCCCGCGGTGCGCGCTGCTCTCGAGGCCAGGCTGAAGCGCTGAGAGAATGCCGAATGGCCGAGTGGCGGAGTGGCGGAGTGGCGGAATTGGCGGACTCATGGAACGGAGGAACAGCGGGATCATCCTGGACGTTGTACCGGTCAGCCAGTGGCGCTATACTCTGGCCCCTGTCCCCTGAATCCCCGGAAAGACCCCATGCCGGCCTCCACGACCGCCCCATTGCCACTCACGACCTTGAGCGAGGAGGAAGAGCTCTTCCGCTCTACTGTCCGGGAATTCGCCGAGATCGAGATTGGGCCCTACGTCCGCGCGATGGACGACGCCGCGCAATTCAAGCCGGAACTGCTCCGGAAACTGTTCGAACTCGGACTCATGGGCATCGAGGTTCCCGAGCAATACGGGGGGGCCGGCGGTTCGTTCTTCCTCTCAGTACTCGCCATCGAGGAGCTGGCGCGGGTGGACGCCTCCGCGGCAATCTACGTCGACGTCCACAACACTCTGGTGAACAACGCCCTCCTGCGGTGGGGCAGCGACGACCAGAAGGCTCGATATTTCCCGCGCCTCAGCACTGACATGCTGAGCGCATTTGCCCTCTCCGAGCCGGCCAGCGGCAGCGACGCCTTTGCCCTCGAGACCAGGGCGGATCTCAAGGGCGACCACTGGGAACTGACCGGCCGGAAGTTCTGGATCACCAACGGCGGAGAAGCCGAGTTCTTTCTCATTTTCGCCAACACCGACTTCGCCAAGGGTTACAAGGGCATCACCGGATTCCTGGTGGAGCGGGGATTCTCCGGCTTCGCCGTGGGCAAGAGAGAGAGCAAGCTGGGCATCCGCGCTTCGAGTACCACTGAGCTCATCCTGGAGCGGTGTG
The DNA here is from genome assembly GCA_041485505.1 of Gemmatimonadota bacterium. Taxonomy (GTDB): domain Bacteria; phylum Gemmatimonadota; class Gemmatimonadetes; order Gemmatimonadales; family GWC2-71-9; genus JBDUEA01. The sequence continues at coordinate 15,575 of JBGPJS010000005.1, forward strand.
TGGTGCCCGCAGGGAATGTTCTCGGACCGGTGGGCCAGGGGTACAAGATCTCCATTGAAACGCTGAACGAGGGCCGGATCGGGATCGGGGCCCAGATGATCGGCGTGGCCCAAGGCGCCCTGGAGGCGGCCTCACGCTACGTGAAGGAGCGGAGGCAGTTCGGGAAGTCGATCGCCGAGTTCCAGGGTGTCCAGTTCCAGCTGGCGCAGATGGCCACCGATCTCGAGGCGGCGCGCCTCATGGTCTACAACGCGGCGCGCCTCAAGGATGCGGGCCAGCCGTTCCTGCGCGAGGCGGCGATGGCCAAGCTCTTCAGTTCCCAGGTGGCCGACCGGATCACCTCGCAGTGCCTGGAGCTCTTCGGCGGCTATGGCTACTCGAAGGAGTACCCGGCCGAGAAGTTCTACCGCGACGCGAAAATCGGGACGATCTACGAAGGCACCAGTAACATGCAGCTCCAGACGATCGCGAAGTTGATGTTGCGGTGATGGTAGCGGATTGACCGGAAACGTCCTGATGCACGTCAGAATTCAATTCGCAACGTCTGGACATAATACCTTGGACAACAAGTACTTAGCGCAAGACCACCAAGAAACCCCGACCCGGGCTGGGCACTCACGGAGAGGAATGAAGATTGCCCTTGATCGCATGGTCAAAGGGCACTGCTGGGCCAGTCAGATCAAGTGATGGGTTGGGAGCCAGATAGGGCTGGCGGGACAGAGGCTCGGGGCTAGATTCACGGTTTGTCATCAACGTGAGAGATGCCGCGGGCCGGATCGCCCACGGCGTCCCGGGGTCAGGCCCGACCCGACTTGGCCCGATCAACCGGATAGTTAAGACACCTTTCTCTCCTCCAATAAACTGGGGACTGTCAGCTTTGCGTCTTCGCGCCCGATTCATTCCCGTCTGCCTGACCCTGCTGGCGCTCCTGTTCCAGCCGGAAAGCGCTGGCGCGCAGACCTTGCCCGCTCCGTTGCTCGGCAAGCTCAAGAGCTGGTATCGCTACGCGGCGCGCTCCGCCCCGGGGATGTGGGGGATCGCGATCGCCAATCAGCAGGGCGACATCCTGTGGAGCGTCCGCCCCGACCAACCGATGGTGCCAGCCTCGACCGTGAAACTGCTCACCACCGGCTTCGCCCGTTCGGTTCTGGGCTCCGAGGCGAGGCGGTCGACGCGAGTGGTCGGCGATGGCCATCTCGAGGAAACGACGGGAGAGTGGATCGGACGCTGGACGCTCGAGGTGAATGGTGATCCGACGCTGGAGAGCCCGTCAGGCGACGGTCCCTCCCTGCAGACGCTTGCCAACCAGCTGGTCGCTTCCGGGGTGCGGCGGCTTCGCGGTCCGCTCGAGCTCACCAGCGCGGACGGCCCCGCCGATGCCTCGTATCCCGCGGCCTGGAACCCGGGGAACCGCCGCAGCGTCTACGCGCCACTGGTGGGACCGGCGACCCTCCACGAAAATATCGTCTGGCTGACTGTGCGGCCGGGCGCCAAGGCGGGTTCCCGCGCCCGGCTCACGGAGACGGCGCCGGATGGACTCGAGGCGCTGGTGGATCTGCATGCCTCGACGACCAGCGGGTGGCGCTCACGGCTGCGGGTCACGGCAATGAAGGACGGTGGATACCTCGTCACCGGCAGCATCGGGATCCACTCGCTCAACCGGCGGCTCATCGTGGTGGCCTCGGATACCAAGGCGATTCTGGCCGCCGCATGGGCGCGAGCGCTCCAGGGCGCCGGAATCGAGTGGGACCGCAGCCCCGTCGCCGCCCCAATCGAGGGCGCGCCGGGCCAGGTGCTCGCCGAAGTGACCAGTGCGCCGTTCGACTCGCTGGCCCTGGACATCAACCGCCGGAGCCTCAACATCGGCGCGGAGCTGCTGCTCCAGTGGGCCGGCGGGCGGGATAGTGCTCCGGAGCAGCTGACTGAGCATGTGCAGCAGGTCGCTGGGGTGTCGGGGGGGGTCCACCTGGTGGATGGCAGCGGCATGTCCCATCAGGACCGGGTGACTCCCGCGACCTTCATCTCGTATCTGGCCAACTTCCCGAATACACCAGCCGGCCGGAACTTCCCGATGCTGCTGCCAGCCAATGGAGTCGGGACTCTGGCCCGCCTGGCCGGTGGCCTGCCCGGGCCGGGCGTGGTGCACGCCAAGACCGGCACTCTGAACGGGGTGTCGACTCTGGTGGGGTATCTCGGTCGGAAGGACGGGGTGCTGCTGGTCTCGCTGATGTACAACGGGGGCCGGTCCCGTACCGCCAAGCGGCATCAATGGACGCTGTTTCGTCTCCTCGGTGCCGATGGCGCCTCGATCCCACCCGATGCGGCCGCCGAACCGGAGGAGGGTGAGCAGTCCGACTCGCTGGAGCTGGGCGGAGACCAGGTGGTACCGCAGAACTGACAGGGGCCGGAAACCACTAACGACAGGCACAGTGACTGGGAGGGGCGACGGAGACGTCGCCCCTTCTTGTTTGCCATGATTCCCGGTCAGACCGCGGCTTCTGGTGGGAACCTGATTCGTCCCGCCGCGGCCCACAGCGCCCCCCAACCGCTGCCGGCGAGGAGCGCACCTACGATGTCCGACGGATAGTGCACGCCGAGATACACCCGTGAGACCGCAATCCCGATCACCAGTAGTGCGGTCGCTCCCGCGATCACCCAGCGCAGAAGCGCGCTCGGGACATCTCGGAGAATCAGGAGTGCCGCGAGGCCGAACACCAGCGGCGCCAGCATGGCATGGCCCGACGGGAAGGAGTACCACCCGGCGTGGGACAAGCGCGGGATCACCAGGGGCCGGGCGCGATGGATGAAGAACTTGGTGAGCCCGTTGAGCGCCCAGCCACTCAGGGTGGCCCAGAGATAGAGGCCCGCGGCGCGAGGCCGGCCCCGCCGCCGGAGGAATAGGACCAACACGATGGCGAAGGGAATCGCGAAGTTTCCTGAGCCGATGAACGAGAGGACCTGCATGACGGTGGTGAGGCCGGGCTCACGGTAGCTGGCCACCACCATCATGATCCGGCCGTCGAGAGTGTCGGCGCGACCCTCAAAGACGAGCGCCGCGAGCCACCCGGAGAGCGCCAGCGCGAGAGACCCGACCAGCAGCGCGGACGCCGTGAGCAGCCCCAGCGCGGCCCAGGCGTCGTGAACCACTGCGACGCTCCAGCGATAGGCCCGCGCGATGGCGCGCTGGGCGGCGCTACCGGTGGGGAGGTGCTCTGAGCTGAGAGGAGTTCGGCGCGTCAGGTCCGGCCCTCGCTTCAACGACAGGAATCGGAGTGCCCCTGACTACCGATGAGAGCAGTGGACGCACGAGATTCGAGGAGTGGGCGACTCCAAGGAGGCTCCGAAAAGAAGGGGAGCACCAATCAGAGAGCAAGCCTGTGGACCGCCTTGACGATCACGGCCCCATTGAGGGGTCGCCTGAGCGTGTCGAAGCTCGGGAACCGGTGCGGGGCGGTTGGGTCGGTGGTGAAGCCCGAGTTCCAGACTACAAAAAGGTCATCGCCGATCCTCGGGATCCAGTGAAACCGGAGATTGAAGTCCACCCGCTGTTCCTCGTTGTTGTATTGTACGAAGCCCAGGAATGAGGTGCGGGTATTGAAGGCGTACTCCACTCGGCCGGTGACCTGGGTCGCCGTGAAGTGGCCGGGCGGCAGGGTCACCCGGCTTCTGGAGAGCGTCGACCCCAGAATGAGGTGCCCGCCACCGCGCCACTCGGCCTGAAGGTCGATCTCGGTGTCCTCGCCATCGTAGAAGTCGCCCCAACTGAATAGGGTTGCCAGACTGAGTGGATGGCTCCTGGAGGTCTGGTACTGCAGTTCTCCCCTGGTCCACCAATACCGGCCCGGCACGACGTTGGCCCCGGAGAAGATCTCGAAGGTATCCACCGGAGCATCGAAGAATCGTTGAATATTGATTTCGAAGTGCGCCCCAGACTGGAAGTCGCCGCCCAGGGGTCGCCATTCAAACGTCGCGGTCTGCCAGTCACGACTCCGGAAGATCGACCCCGATTCATTCGCGATGATATCCCAGCTGGGGATCGGGAAGAGGATATCGAGCTGCCGGATGCCAAGCACATGGGGGCGGGGCATGAAATCGATGTGTGAGGTGGTTTCCCAGATGCCGGCCCTCTGGACAAATCCGAGTGTCGGGGTGAAACCGGCGTCGATGCGATACAGCGATATGAAGCTGTCGAAGAGGTCGTTCGGAAAGTCGGTTCCGTAGCGCCAGGCCATGGGGAATCCCTTGGCACCGGGCGTCTGACTCCCCATGATCCAGAACGAAGGTTCGATATTGCGGCCCCCCACCACCAGTGGCAGATCGAGGTCCAGCCCCGCGATGCGTTCGGCTCCCTTGGCGCCCACCGCGATCCGCTGCACCCCAATCGCCCCGATATACGAGCGGTCCAACAAGTCATGCTTCACCCTCACCACCAGGTCGTTCGCCCTGTCACCACTACCGGTCTGAACATCGAGCGCTCCGAGGGCCCACGGACCGACCTTCCCGTACACCCGCCCGCCCGCGAGCATCGGTACCACCTGCCCGCTGTCGCCGAGGCCGATCCGCCGTGAGTAGAAAGGCTGCACCCGGCTGGGTGACGCGAAGTCGAAGATGCTGCTCGACTCGAGAAAGAAGTCGCGCTTTTCAGGGAAGAACGTCGGCAATCGAGTGAGGTTGATGACCTGCTGGTCCGCTTCGACCTGGGCGAAGTCGGTATTGATGGTCAGGTCCGCCGTCACTACGGCCGAGATGGCGAGTTTGGCATCGACCCCCGCCTTCCCCCTCGCGCCTCCATTGCGAAGGGCGTTCCCCAGCGCGTCGTGATCGGTGGCCGTGGCGCGGCCGAGCACGTAGGGCTTGACCTCGAGATCCCGGCCCCGGCGGACATCGTCAAAGCCGTTCACCTCGCCTTCGTAGATGAGCCGGTAGATCCCCTCCGTCCTGCCCCAGCCTCGCCAAAGAGCCACCTCGTTCTTGCGGCGGATGAAGCGCTGTACGTTGAACCCGAAGGTACCTCCCCCTTCCGAGCGGAATCGCAGGGTCCGGAAGGGAATGCGAAACTCTGCGGTCCAACCGCTGGAATCCCGCGTGACAACGACGTCCCAGATGCCGTTCCAGTTCTCGTTGGCGTCATCGACTCCGTTGAACTGGGCATCCCACATGGCGCCATTCGGGTTGGTGCGGAAGACGAAGCCGCTGCGCCGGTCGTGGAAGCTGTCGATGAGCAGCATGACATAGTCGTCCACCTCGAGATCGGCGTCCCGGCGGAGTTGAGTGGCCCGGACGCCGTGGACGTCGGAATCGTAGGCGCGGACCCCGGCGTAGAGGGCGTCCCGGTCTCGCGCGAGTTTCACCACGGTCCGTTCCGTGCACGGCGCCCCTTCGTCCGGTTCGCGCTGGCGGAACTCCGAGATCGAGTCGGCCGCCTCCCAGAAGCGCTCATTCAGTCGACCATCAAGCCGCACCACCTCCGCAATCCGGATCGCGTGGAGTCCAATCGTGTCCACCCCCGCTTCCCCAGCCGGATCCGATGCAGCATCGGCGCTCTGTTGGCCTGACGCGACGGCCGGCCCTAGCAGGCAGATGACGGCGATAGTGCAGCAGGGGAGGAAGGCGCACTTCACGAGTCTTCCTGTCGTTGGGCTGGGGAAAGATGGGTGGAGCCGTATTGCAGGGTGGTCCAGCCCTGACCCAGCCGGGTCAACCACGGACCGCCAGACCGATCAGAGCGGCCGCAACGACAATGAGCGGTTCGGGAATCTTCCACCGGAGCCAGGTCAATCCAAAGGCGCCGACCGCGATCACCGCCGTCGTGAGGTCCAGCAGCGACTGCCGCGCCAGGACGATGACCGCCCCCGCGATGGCCCCGGTGGCTCCTGCAGTGATCCCAGCGACGATCGCCGCGAGCCACGGCCGCTTGCCATGGCGGTGAAAGTAGGACGCTGGAATCACGGTCAGGAGGAAGCAGGGAAGAAACGTGGCCCCGGCAGCGACACACGCGCCTGGGAGTCCCGCGAGCAGGTACCCGATGAAGCCGGTGGTGATCACGACCGGGCCGGGAGTGATGAGCGCGACAGCGACCGCGTCGAGAAACTGTCGCTCCGTCAGCCAGTGATGCTGAAGAACGACACCACCATGCAGGAACGGCACGATTGCCAGACCGCTCCCGAATACGAAGGTGCCCGCGTACGCGAAGAATCCGAGAAGCTGGAGCAGCAGAATGATGCTGCCTGCCTCGGCCACGGTGCCCCGTCGACGCAGCGCGGCGGGAGGCGTGCGCACGATCCAGACCAGACCGCCTGCAGCAAGGACCAGCCAGACGATTTCGCGACCGGTGACCGCCGTCCCAAGGGCGACGACCAGGAAGATCCCCCAGAGGAGAAGGTCCTTGCCGATGGTCTTCCTGGCGAGGCCGTACGCGCTCCGCGTGATGAGTCCGATGACTGCCGCCCCCACACCGTAGAACACGGCCTGCATCCAGAGAAGCCCACCGTAGCGCAGGTAGGCCCACCCCAACGCCACCACCATGGCGAAACTGGGCAGGACGAACCCGAGTCCTGAAAGTGCCGCACCGACAACGCCGCCACGGATGTAGCCGAGGTAGAAGCAGAGTTGGGCGGCCAGCGGCCCGGGCGAAAGCTGGGCGAGCGCCAGTCCCTCGCGGTACTCCTCTTCGGAAATCCATACCCGAGTCTCGACGAGGTCACGATGCATGTGCCCCACGAGGGCGATCGGGCCCCCGAAGCCGGCCGCGCCCAGCCGGAGGAAGTAGCGGGCGAGGCCACCGCGGGTGGGCAGGGGGCCGGTCTGGTTCATCGGTGAACCGCCGTCGGCGTTGGAGTGGAGGGCGGGTGCCAGCGACTGCTGGACTTCCAATGTAACCGCGGTTACACTGAGCACCAGATGACCGCTGACTGGCTCCTCTGCTCCTACCGGCTCCCGCGGGAGCCGTCCCGCCTCAGGCTGGCGGTGTGGCGGCGTCTCAAGCGTGTCGGTGCCATCATGGTGCACGATGGGCTATGGGTCCTTCCCACGGATGCCAAGACGCGGGAGGACTTCGAATGGCTGGCGGAGGAGGTCGAGGAGCGTGGGGGCAGTGTCCTGCTATGGGAGGCTCGCAGTCTCCCGCGGGACCAGGATTCCGCCGTGGTTCTGAAGTTTCGGGCCGAGGCGGAGGAGCGCTATGCCACTATCGCTCAGGCGGCCCGAAAGCTGGCCCGCGCGGGAAAGCGCCGAGGCTCCACCGCCCAGTCTCTCGAGATGGCCATGCAGCAGCTCCGCGGGTTGGAACGCACCCTCCGTCTGGAGCGGCGGCGCGACTATTTCCGAGCTGCCGGTCGACAGCAAGCGGAAGAGACCATACAAACCGCGGCGGCGGAGATTCGGTCCCGGGCTGCGCCTCGAACGCCTGAGAGGAGGCTGCATGCTGTGGGTAACTAGGCCGAGATGTCACATCGACCGAACGGCCTGCGCCTGGCTGATCCGCCGCTTCGTGGACCCTGACGCCACGTTCGCGTTCGCACCCGACGCCGAAACCGCGGGGACATTGGGCGGGACTCCCTTCGACATGCGGGGCGTTGAGCTGGGACACCATGAGGGTCGCTGTTCTTTCGAGAGCGTACTGCTGAAGTACCGGCTCCAGGACCCTGCCCTTCGTGAACTTGCCGCGGTCGTTCACGAGGCAGACGTCGATGATGACAGGTTCCATACCCCTGAAGCGGCTGGGCTCGATGCCCTGATTCGGGGACTGGGGCTCGTCATCGAAGATGATCTGGAACTGTTCCAGGTAACCGATCGCGTCTACGATGGTCTCCACGCTTGGTTCCGCAGGACAGTCGCCTGACGGGGATACCCCAGCCGCTGGTTGGCCAGAGCCGGCCAAACCGACCGGGTGGGTTGTCGAAATGTCTTACTGAATAGGACACCGGCACATGAGTACCCTAAGAACGGTTGTTTCAATCGCCGCGTTGGTGGCCGGGCACCCGCTATCGGCACAGACTACGCCGGTGCCACCCCCCTGGGATTCGGTGGGGAGGCTGCTCGGCGCCAACGCGTCGCTCGGCGGTGAGGTCTATCGCTACAACTTTCCTCGGACTGATCTGGTGGTCCGCATCGGCGATATCACGGTGGCGCCGGCCCTCGCCCTGGGGTCGTGGGCCGGGTTCGCAGTGCTGGGTTCGGATACGGTCGTCATGGGCGACCTGGTGCTCACGGTGACCGAGCTTCCCCTGGTACTGAGCACTCTTGCCACCGCGGGCATTCCGGTGACGGCGGTCCACAATCATCTGGTGGGGGAGGAGCCGCGGATCGTCTACGTCCACTACATGGGCAAGGGATCGGCCATCTCGCTCGCGATGAGACTGGGCTCGGCCCTCGCGCGGACCGCGACACCTCTTCCGGTTCGGCCGGCGATTCCCCTACCGGTAACCATCGATACGTCCGCGCTGTTCGCCGCACTCGGCAACCGGGGCAAAGCGAACGGTACCGTGGCGCAGCTCAGCTTCAAGCTGCTCACGGAACCGGTCACCATGGATGGTCAGACCATCCCGCCTGCGCTCGGGCTGATGAGTCCGGTGAACGTTCAGGCTGTTTCCTCGTCCCGGGCGGTCGCGACCGGTGACTTTGCGGTCACCGGTGAGAGGGTGAACCCGATTCTCGCCGCACTGGCCCATGCCGGCATCACCGCCACCGCGGTCCACAGCCATATGATCGGCGAGTCCCCCAGCGTCTACTTCATCCACTTCTGGGCCGACGGCTCGCCCGTTGGAGTCGCCCACGGGCTCCGAGAGGCCCTCGACGCCGCGCGCTAGCGCACGAAGGAACGCGGTACTGCTCTATGCCGGCGCCGGCATCAGGGCTTTCACCATCGGGGCCTCGGGAATTCTTCTCGGCCTCTACCTGGCCCAGCTCGGAAGCGGCGCCGCCACACTGGGAGTTGTGGTTGGCCTCGGCCTCGCGGGCAACGCGGCGGGGACGGCGTTGGTGGCGCTGGCGGGGGGCTGCCTCGACCGCCGGAAGTGCCTCATTCTCACGGCCCTGTTGAGCGGCGGCGGGCTCGTGGCCCTGAGCCTTGCCCGGGGCCCGACCTGGCTCGGGGTCGCGGCATTCTTCGGGATGGCCAACGGAATGGGTCGGGACCGGGGGCCGGGGCAGACCCTGGAGCAGAGCCTGCTCACCGATGCCGCACCAGCTTCCGCGCACGCAAGACTCTTCGCGCGCTATGCGCTGGTGCAGGACGTATTGGGCGGACTGGGAAGTCTCGCCGCCGCGGTCCCATCACTCCTCGCCAGGCTGCCCGCGCTTGACGGGAGCCGCTGGACGCTGGCCTTCCTGGGCGGCGTTTCGCTGATACCGGCGCTCTGTTACCTCCGGCTGCCAAGAGACGGGTCGCCATCGCTGAGCCGGGAGCGAAAGGCCGCCATCAGTACCGCAGGCAAGCGTCGGGTGGCCAGACTCGCGTTACTCTTCGCGCTGGATAGCCTCGGGGGCGGATTTCTCGCGGGCTCGATTCTCTCGTACTGGTTCTTCCAGCGTTTCGGGCTTCAGGGGGATGTGCTGGGGCCCCTTTTTTTCGTCGCGCGCGCACTCAATGCGCTGTCCTACCTCGCCGCGGAGCGCCTGGCCGCCCAGATCGGGCTCATCCGCACCATGGTGTTCACCCACATTCCCTCGAGTCTCCTCATCCTGGCACTGCCGTTTGCTGGAAGTCCGTTGATCGCGATTGCGCTGTTTCTCGGGCGTGAAAGCCTGGTGCAGATGGACGTCCCGACCCGCCAGGCCTATGTGACTACCGCCACCCGTCCCGAGGAACGGACCTTCGCGCTGGGCATCACCGGGCTCACCCGCAACATCGGGTGAGCCGCCGGACCGACGCTAGCTGGACTGTCGGCGACGGCGTGGGGGCTGGGTGCCCCGCTCTTCTTCGGCGCCGGGCTCAAGATCGTCTACGACCTGGCGCTCTTCCAATCCTACCGCGGGAAGGAATAGAAGGCAGCGTAACGGCCGGACGGTCATGGTAACGGAGACCCCAGGCTCGCGTGCCTCTTGACGGGCGGAAGGGTTGTGATGAGCTTGGAGCAGCAAGTCGAAAGGGGCACCA